>JARLHF010000016.1 GCA_031292375.1 Chlamydiales bacterium | reverse complement strand
TGCTTGTTAAAATTGTCTTTTTTGACATCTTTATCGTTAAATTTTTCAACCATATGTTCACATATGCTTGAAAAATTTATCAATAAATCTACTCAAAAAATTTCAATTTTTCTAAGCAAAGCTAATTATGCAAGAAGTCTAATTCAATGTTTGCCAGTGGGGCAAAATTGGGAAATAATTATGATTATTCTGTAAAAAGGCCATAAAGATTTTCTTATAATTACCATAAAACTGTATCGATAATGTTCTACCCTAATTTTGTGTATCAAACCGCCTTATTAGATGTGCATACCTCATCGATTTAGCCATATAAAAAGGATAATGACTATAAAAAATACATCAACAAATCGACAGTTGCATTTTTATTGACCGATTGTTGATGGAGCAAATCTAGCGAAGCAAGTGTAACAGATATTTGAGGAGATGCAATGATTTCTAAAAAACGCATTGCAAGCATTTGCTTGTTATTATAGACAAAATGAGTAGCTTCTTGTACCGATGTCTTCACTATTTGAAGGAAATGTTGTACGGGATCTAGAGGTGTTGGCAATTTATCTTTAATGACTTTATCAAGTACATCTCTTGCTCTTGTTTCTAAAGAAGCGTAAAACTGGTCTCTTATGGTAGTTAAAGCGCTATTATCTAATAGCTCTATCTGTTCAGCTCGCAGCCATCGTACATTAACTAGGAGTAAAATGAAAATCCGACCAAAAGCCTTTAGAATTCATAGCCGATGCCCATACCAACATTAACCCCACCTACATTCAGCCCAACACCTTCTACAGCCAGATTATCAATAGAAGGCGCTCTAAAATATTTAAATGAATAAGAGACAAATAGATCCAAAATAATGTGATCATAAATAGCCGTCATTACACCAGTTTCAACAACAGCTCCAACACCACTCCTATCAATCACTTGTTGAACAACATTAGAATCATTATGCGTATGCACAAAGTAATACCGCATACCAGCAGCTACATAACAAGTCAAAGGTAACTTAAAACACAAGCTTGGTAGATAATACTTCAACCCCAATGTTAGTGGAATTATTTGTATATGAGTTTTATCACTTAAAAACGTTGAGTGTCCATCCTTATAAAAATAGTCTATACCTGTCCATAAGGTAGCTCTTTTTAACCACAAATTTTGCCTTTTATAAATCGGAATTGTACTGGTTAATTGAAAGTTAACTCCTCCCTGAAACATATCTCGAAAAGTAGAGGAGCTTGGATAAAAATAGCTAGTGCGAAACGCTACTACAACCTTTTCTAAAGGACATGCCTTATGAATCACATTAGCATGTAGATAGTGGCTCATCGCGACAACACAACCAAAAATTATAGAAATATATTTTTTCATCATTGGCCTTAAAACTATTGGATAAAAACTGTTATAGGAGCACTCTCTGAACCAATTGCGTTCACGGCAGTTACGCCATATGTATATCCTTCTGATTTATTAATAGAAGTATCTATGTAACTCAAAAGGGCGCTAGAAGAAACAGAGCCAATCAAAACACTATCTCTATAAATATTATAAGACACAATATTACTACTTGAGCTTGCAGTCCATGATAATACATTTATAAATTGCTTTTGAAAAGGAAAATTATTTGTTTCTTTTTGTCCGGTTAAACTAGCTGGAGGTAGTGGGGATGAAGTAATAGCAATTCCTTGTGGTCCAGCACCAGTACTAATAGTCTCTATAACTAGATTGGTGTTAGTATCAATTACAGAGGCATTGTTACTACCGTTATTTGTGACATAAACAAAACCACCCCCTGGTACAATTGCTACACCAAAAGGACTTACTCCAATAGAAGCAGAAATTGTGTCTGTGACTGTATTGCTTGCAGTAGTAATTACCGAAATTTCATCACTACCACTATTGGCAACATAAACAAACTCACCATTAGGAGTGATCGCAAGATATCTAGGTTCTGATGCAACAGTAATTTCATCCACAACTATGTTGCTACTTGTGTCAATTACAGAGACAGTACCAGAAGTTAAATTAGTTGCATAAACATAACTTCCATTGGGAGTAACTGCAACACCAAAAGGAAATCCTCCAACAGGAACTGTATTTATGACAGAGCCACTTCCTATATCAATTACAGAAATATTATCTTCAAAAGTATTAGCTACATATGCAAAATTTCCATCGGGAGTAAATGCAATTCCAACTGGAGCAAAACCCACAGTAATAGAGCCAGTAACGATATTAGTTTCTGCGTTGATAACAGAAACCGTGCTTTCACCATTATTGGATACGTAAACAAGGCTTCCATCAGGAGAAACTGCAACCCCGACAGGAGTAACTCCTATACCTACTGAAATTACATCAACAACGGCTTTAGTAGTTGTATCTATAACAGAAACAGTATTACCACTTGCATTTGTTATGTACGCATAGCTACCATTTGGGGTGACAGCAACCCCCTGAGGACCATTGCCAACAGGAATTGTTTCTATAAATACTCTTGTATTAGCATTAATTACGGTTACACTATTATCACTATTATTAGCTATATATGCCTCACTGGCAAAAACCTGCTCAAAATAAACCACAAGCACTAATAACAAGAAAATTATAAAATTAAAATAAGTTACATTCTTCTTCACAAAAATTCCCAAAACCATTTTTTAAACATCCGCTTATATACCCCACGCCTTTATTTTGTCAAAAAAATCTCATCAAAGAGCACGAAAGAACTTAATAAATAATGATAAGCATTTTTCCAAGCCAACCTGCATTTTCAACACCGTGTTAAAAAAATGCAGTTCTTAAATATCTTTAACGCACTGAAAATTTGGTTTTCCCCATCGCCGGCATCTTCACCTTTGAAACCGCGATCGTCAGCCATGTACTTACACATGGCTGACGATCGCAACCAACAACAACCAAGATGGTTTAGCACAAAAAGTTATTGCCGCCATTTGTGGAGCCCTAATTTTGTGTATCAAACCGCCTTATTAGATGTGCATACCTCATCGATTTAGCCATATAAAAAGGATAATGACTATAAAAAATACATCAACAAATCGACAATTGCATTTTTATTGACCGATTCTTATATTCACAAAATCGATCAACAAATCAACAAATATCATTCCAGCGCTAATCCATGTAAATGGGGTGGATGAAAGTGTTTTAGATGAGGGTTATTTTGATAAAGTAATCGATTTTGGCCGGCTTTTAGAATAAGTTTTTATCCTTCTTTTGCTAAAAATTACCCAAATGACAACTCATGATGTACCAATCTAAAATGGACCCACACCTCAAAACTATTAATCATAATAACTAAGAAGAGCGATGTTTGCTTTTAAGTGCTTCCCAACGCTTATACTGCTCTTGTTTCACAGGGTTTAGGTCTTGCTTATCAAGTAGCCAAAAATTAAACCAGTCCGTTTTACGTTGCATAGAAGCTACGCGAACCTTGGGTCTTACAAAGTTGCGCTCTTCTTTATCATATACAACAAGCTCTGCAGGGACACCTAAATAACGAAGAGGCGCATACATTTCAAGCCCTCCAAGACCATCATGTGCAAATTCTAAAAGCAACGGTGTTGTCACTTTATCCACCTGAAAGAATGGAGAAAATCCGACATAATTTTTTAATGAATCACCCCAAGGAGGGCCTCCAAACATATTATTATAAATTCCTTGCCAGGATGAATTTCCAGATAACCAGAAGTTCATAATTCCATAATCTCCCCCATCCAATAAACAAACGATTGAAAAACTCATCCTTGTTGCAACAGGTCCTAGCCATCGCTTTATCTCAACAGCTAAGAAAAAGCTGGCAGAGATCGGCAGTCCTGAACAAATCCAAGTCAGCCAAAAATTATGGGAAGGACGATTTACTTCCACTGAAGAAGTGGAACGCTACCTTCAATTGATGATGCCATTATATTCAAAAAGACACGTCCCAACAGTGCCTTCAAAAGACGAACTTCCTTTTGCTTACGAGCCTCTTAATAAAGGGTTTTTAACAGACCTGCGTACTGTAGATTATAACAATCAACTCAGTGCAATCGCCTGTCCAACTTTTGTGATTACTGGGGACAGCGATTGGATTTTTGATGAGATGTACTCAAAATTCATGAGTAATAAAATCCCAAACGCGGAACTTGTGATTTTGAAAAACGCGGGGCATTTTATTGAGATGGACGCTGCGGAAGAGTTTTATGGCGCTATTCGAAAGTTTATCAAAGGTTTTTCGCATACGCATCGATGATATGTCTAGAAATGCTGCATGGATGGGGCAAAGGAGGTAGTTGTTTAGGATCAAACCACCGGGCATCTTCGATTTCTGTTGGATCCATCTGAATTTCCCCCGAGTCATGTTTTGCCTTGAATGCAACTGCTATTGAGGAAGGAAACGGCCAGGATTGACTTCCAAAGTAAGTGAGGTCTTTGACTTTAATTCCAACCTCCTCCTGGGCTTCTCGGCGAACCGCATTTTCATACGATTCTCCCGCATCAACGAAACCTGCAAGAGTACTGTACATCCCTTTTGCAAAATGGGGAGAACGGGCTAATAAAAGTTTCCCTCCCTTTTCAATGAGTACAATTACAAATGACGAGGTGGTAGGATAGATCGTTTTTTTACAGGTTTCACAGATTTTGGCGATTTCGGTCAGACTTAATGTTGTCGGCACACCGCAACATCCGCTGTAAAGAGAAGAGTGATGCCAATTGAGCAAATGTTTCGCACGGCAGATGAGATGAGAGGTTTTTGCATTTGCCATCACGAGTGCATCCCGCGCTGGAGTCAAGATTAATCTGCCTTCCTCTTCTGGTAGATTATAAGAAGCCCCAAATATTTTTTTGCTGGCATAGTCACCGATATAAAAATAATCTCTTTTGCTAGGCAGTTGATTTGGACTTTTGTATACATCGCCGCAAGGAATGATAAATGAATCTTTGTCTTTGTGTTTGAGAACCTTGTCACCATTAAAAAAAATGGCATAATCATCTTGTGTTAGCATCTTAATTCTCTCTTGTCTGATCGGTAATGATAAACAGGGTATAGCCGATGTATTAAACCTTCTTTGTACAATAGACTTCTTGCGTAATTACATTTGCTTGTTAAAATTGTCGTTTTTGACATCTTTATCGTTAAATTTTTCAACCATATGTTCACATATGCTTGAAAAATTTATCAATAAATCTACTCAAAAAATTTCAATTTTTCTAAGCAAAGCTAATTATGCAAGAAGTCTAATAGAAAAGGTTCTTGGGGTACCGTATAGTGCATTGCGACTCTAATTGATTGTAGGCCTGCCCAGCTTAGTGTAGTCTAGAGGAAAGAGCTCTAATTGCATACATAAAAAACCTTATTTGTTAGAGAGTATATTAAAGAGAAGAAATGTTGTCAAAGGACAGAAATCGCAATCTTATGGCTGGCTAATACATTGTGATACACATACACCTCTATATCCTTGGGAAGGTAATGCGCCACCCCTTTCAAGCAATGGCTCTCTTCATCTATCCTCTCCATGGCAATAAATCGAGGGATAGGGTTTGCAGAAAAACCGATACCGACAGCTTTAAGCAAAGCCTCTTTTGCGCACCATAAAGCCAAGGCCCCTTCGCCGGGATCTTTAAAGGAATTGAAAAGCCATTGTTTTTCACAAGGAAACAGAAAACTTCCTGCCGCTTCAATAATGCCATCATCCATCTCCTCAATGTCAACTCCTATCTGTTTTGAAGAATGAATACCTAGAAATGCGTAGCTTTTTGTATGAGAGATATTGAAATGCAAAGGATAGCCTTGCAAATAAGGTTTTCCGAATTCGTTTCGTTGGAGTGTCAATTTTTGAGGTGGTTGATTAATTAGGGATCCGAGATAAAATTTCACAATTGCATAGACCAATGCAAATTTGTATCTGTCCTGTTCAAAAACTAATGCCAACGATCTTTTTAAATCATCTGGATTTAACAGAATTTTGGCTTTCTCGACTTCATCAAAACGGATCTTTTCCAAGTTAATTAACCAAAACCATCCCTCTTTAAAAGGAGATAAAAAAAGCCTAGATGATCGATGTAGCAAGCCAGTACCTTATTAACAAAATCTTTGCTGGTGCGCTTTTCCGAGAGGTAATCTATCAATTAGAGGGGATATTATCCAAAACTTTCTAAGTGAAAAATGACTCATGAATGCTTCAAATTCCTAAAAGGAATTTTATACAAAGATGATTCTTTTTTGCAAGATCGCATAGCATAAGCATGACAAGTTCAGATGAATAATATGCTTTTCTATCCCGATACTACGGAAAAGCTGGACAGGGGTTAGACAAAAATTGCCTTTCAGAATTTTCTGCTGAAAGGCAATTCCTGTAACTCTTTGAAAGTAAATATGCTCGGAGCGAGCGTCGAACTCGCACGGGATTGCTCCCAGGGGATTTTAAGTCTTCCACAGTCCCACACACTACAACACATCGCCAATCGTAACAACAACCAGATTAAAAGTTTAGCACAAAAAGTTATTGCTGCCATTTGTGGTACTTTACTGTAATTCAATGTTTGCCAGTGGGGCAAAATTGGGGCATAACACATTAAACAATCCAAATATTTTCTCTTGAATAATATTCTTATATCTTGCACCCTCCTCAATTTATTTTGAGTGAACATTATTTTAAAAAATACAATTTGGATTCAATCCACTCTAAAATCAAAGGCAAATATGAAAAATAAAATAACACTTACATTACCTGCTATTTTAACCTTGTTTACCTCAATAGTGCATGGAAGCTCTACAAATAAGCAATTAAGCACATTAGAGTGTGTTAATTTTAGAAATCCTGCTTATTGTCAAGATGACGTTCAAATATCTGGTGAATTACTTTATTGGAAAACAAATGTTCAAATTCCTTATGCTCTCACTCATGAATCTTCAGTTTCTCCAAATATCGATACAAATCAAAAAATTCAAAATGTTTCATTTGATTACAACCCTGGCTTTAGAATAGGTGCTGGCTATAAATTCTCTGAAAATCAATGGGATACGAACGTCATTTGGACCTATTTTCAAGAAACGGACCATAGTTCTGTATTTAGAACAGATACAATAGACGTGCATACTCTATGGGATGTTGGTACTGCCTCAGGAATACTTTCAGCAACATCTGCAACGGCGGGTTTTACTCAGAACTTTCAAACTCTGGATGCAGTATTAGGGAAAACTTTTTTTCCGAACAAACCTACAATTTTACGTTATTTTATAGGAATAAAAGGTGCTTTGATAAAAGAAAAAGAAAATATTTTTTATAATGGCACTAGCAATGGAGATGGACTACCTCTATCTTCTACTGTAACTTTAACAAATGATTTCAAGGGGATCGGATTAACCAATGGCCTCAATGCAACATGGAATATTGCAGAGGGTTGGAGTCTATATGGAAAAGGAGAATTTGCTGCTTTGTGGGGTAATTTCGATTTAGAACAAAACTATTTTTTTCAAGGAACTACAACAGATTTTCCTGTGCCTTTTACAATAAACAACCAAAATACTATTTACGCTCTTAAAATGAATCTCGTTACTGCAATTGGTGTAGCATGGAAATATCGATTTAACAATGCAGCATTGCTTACATTGAGTTTTGGATATGAATTCAATTATTGGCCCAACCAAGTTCTTCTGGCCAATTTTTTCGAAAATGACCAGAATTTAAATGGAGGTTTAGCGCTCTTATTTCAGCAACCAAGTGACGTAGGCATTCATGGATTTGTCTTGAAGGCTGGATTAGATTTTTAAATAAATTGCATCTCATTTTGTAAGCATCTAATCAAGAATCCTTAATATATATAAACAACTTGAAGGAACGATTCTTGTCCATGGCTTTTCCCAAATTTTGAACAAGATCTTTTACTTGTATTAGATGACTATTATCAAGTTATTTTTATGCGCGTGCGTAATGTAAGTAACTTATGTTACGCAAAAACTTTAAAATAATTAACAATAATGTAGACAGGATCAGCCGAAACGGCTGATAGGATAGGGCAAGAAAGCATTTTTCAAGAAACATTGCTTTTTTAATCAAAGGCTATCCTGCTAGCCGTTTCAGCTGATCCTGTCTACCCTGTTATTATTTATACACAAACAAGTTCAAGAATTGGCTTGTGTATAATTTTCTAAAGTGACTCATGCGTAACATGAGTCACTTATTCCGGAAAATGGTACTTTATAATAATTCAATGTTTGTCAGCACTCTTACTCGTCATAATGAAGGTATTGCTGTAATCATTTCTCTCGACAAATGGAAATCCATTGAACAACTCCTGCAAAAGTTAGAAGATGAAGAAAAATAAAGTTTGAAGAACCCTTGGCGAGCCGAAAAATCGAAAGATATCGTGCTATTTTAAGAAAGATAAAGCGTTTATAAGATTGCGAGGAGCAGCGACGAGCATGAGCAAAATATCGAAGGATTTTTTACAGAAACCCGGCAGATTTTGATTTTGGAAGCAAAGCCAAGGTTTGAAGAACCCTTGGCGAGCCGAAAAATCGAAAGATATCGTGCTATTTTAAGAAAGATAAAGTGTTTATAAGATTGCGAGGAGCAGCGACGAGCATGAGCAAAATATCGAAGGATTTTTTACAGAAACCCGGCAGATTTTGATTTTGGAGGCAAAGCCAAGGTTTGAAGAACCCTTGGCGAGCCGAAAAATCGAAAGATGCTGGGTTTCTGTGGAAAAGACGAGATATTTTGCGAAATGCTCGGAGCGAGAGTCGAACTCGCACGGGATTGCTCCCAGGGGATTTTAAGTCCCCAGTGTCTACCATTCCACCATCCAAGCAAGAAAGAGCTAAAGACTACAAGTTTTTGGAATTTGAGTCAATTAGAACACTTCTAGTCATCAGGAAAAGAGGGAGGAAAGGGCATCTCATCATTATGTAGCTCAGTATCTACATGAGATGTTTCTTCAACCTTTGGCTCTTCTTTTTCTTCATCAAAGAAAGCTTTACGGTACTCTGCATTACCTTTATACATAGAAATCGTCTCTGAAATCAATGTTGTTGGAGGCGGCAATAATGTTGGAAAAGATGGCAGAGATGCATGAGTTTCAACAACACGTTTAATAGGCGTACCAAATAATGCATTTTCTGAAGGAGCCTCTTCTTGATAACTCTCACCCATGTCATCTAAAACAAGTCCTTCTGGAGCGTCTGGTGTAGGAGCTTCTTCTTTCTCATCTACACGTGTTTTACGCCTTCTATTTTTTCGTCTATCCCTTTTCTTGTCAAAACGAGTATCTGCAGTAGCCGCTTGTTCTGCAGTCTCAGCTTGATTGAATTCCAAATCACTATCATCAAACTCATCTATCAAAGAAGATGACTCTTCTTTATCCTGTTGATGCCCTTTATTCTTGGAACTAACTTCTCTGCCACCACCAATTTTTATTCCTTTATCTGTTGGAGCAGCCTTTAAAATCATGCGGGTTTCTCTCGTTTCAATGACTTCATAATCCGTTACAGGGACTAAAAACGATTTGGGTCTCTCTGACGATCTAAAGAAGAGAGCTTGTCCAAAGGAGACAACTTCAATTGCGTCCACATAATACTCTTCTTGCCCCACACACTTACTACTCTTTATTACGAGCTTACACCCCTCTCTTGGGGTGATTACAGTTTCTATAATAGGTTCTCTTGTAAAATTCACTGGCTTAATCCATTGTTAAATCGTTTTATAAACCTGTTCAAGACTATTTCTTTTCTCTCGAAGCCATATAACTTAGAAAATCAACTATTCTATGAGCATATCCCATCTCATTGTCATACCATGCAATTAACTTAAAAAATTGATCATTTAAGGCAATACCTGCACCTGCATCAAAAATACCAGAAAACGTAGTTCCAATAAAATCAGAAGAGACAACTTCTTCATCGGTAAAACCAAGAATACCCTTCATTTCCCCTTCCGAAGCTCTCTTCATTTCTTGAATAATCTCTTGATATGACGTTTTTCTAGACAAACGAACAGTTAAATCCACAACTGAAACATCAGCAACAGGGACTCTAAATGCCATACCCGTCAATTTACCTTTAACTTCAGGTATGCACAAAGCAACGGCTTTTGCAGCCCCTGTAGATGCAGGTATAACATTTTGTGTAGCTCCACGACCACCTCTCCAATCCTTACGAGAAGGGCCATCAACTGTTGGCTGAGTTGCTGTCAATGCATGCACCGTCGTCATAAGGCCTTCTTCAATACCAAAAGCATCTAACAGCACCTTTGTAATCGGGGCCAAACAATTTGTTGTACAAGATGCATTCGAAACAACTCTATCAGTATGTGGATTATATTTTGCATGGTTCACACCCATAACAAACGTAGGAACATCTCCCTTGGCAGGAGCTGAAATCATTACTCGTTTTGCTCCAGCATCTAGATGCTTACTTGCATCGTCCATATGTGTAAACAATCCTGTTGCCTCAACAACATAATCAACATCCAATACCTTCCATGGCAAATTTTTTGGATCTCTTTCAGAAAATACTTTTATTTTATTGTCATTAACATACAGATGGCTTTCATCTGCTGTTACAGACCCTTTAAATCGTCCATGAGTAGAATCGAACTTGAGTAAATAAGCAAGATTGTCACTTGGAACCAAGTCGTTAATAGCAACCACTTCTAAATCCGTGTGCGCACTAATCAAACGACATACAAGCCTTCCAATGCGACCAAAACCATTGATACCAATTCTTATAGCCATATGTTCCTTTTCGTACATATCAAACAAATCCTACCAAACTATAAAGAAAAAAAAGGCGCGCTGCAAGCAAAAACAAAGAACATGAAAAAATTGTTATCTTTGGAAAGTTTATGGTACAGCTTTTCAAAATGAAAAGCTGTAGGTCATACTTATTAGAAGGAATTATTCGGTTAAATACTCAAGTAGGCATACTGGAGCACTGTCACCCTGTCTTACATTTGGCATACGTATGATACGCGTATAACCGCCCTGACGGGTAGCAAAACGGGTACCTAAATCGTCAAAAAGCTTTCCAATAACAAGTCTATCATTATTATAAGAACTTTTGTCTTGGTCTTTAGTTGCAGCCCTTGCTTCCTTAGGCGTTAGTGAATTAAACACAACCATCAACTTAGCAATTGCAAGTCGTCTACTAGCCAAATCATTCTTTTTAGCTAACGTAACCATTCTATCCGCATGTCTGCGAAGCTCTTTAGCCTTTGTGATTGTGGTTTGAATACGACCATTAATAATTAACGACTTTAACATGTTCGCAATCATACAACGTCTGTGCGCACCTGTTCGTCCAACTTTAAAAGTAGCTTTACGATGTCTCATTCTTCCTTACCTTGAATCTCTTGAATATATGCCAAAATAATATCTCTAACATTATCTCTAGTGATACCATATTTAGCAAGATCCATACCGAGATGTAAACCCATTTCCATTAATTTAGCTTTAATTTCATTAAGCGATTTCTTGCCAAAATTTCTAAACTTTAACATTTCAGACTCAGCACGAACAACCAGCTCACCTATAAACTCAATCTCAGCACCATTTAAACAATTTGTGCTACGTACAGATAATTCAATCTCACCTATACGTAATGCGAGTTTTTGTAAGATCTCATCCCTATCTGAATCTTCTAAAATTTCTTCCTGCTCAAAAATAAGCTGATGTTTTTGTACTTTATTAAAAACTTCAAAATGCTTAATACCAATTTGTGTTGCATAAGAAAGTGCCTCTTCAGCAGTTACTCTACCATCTGTCGTAATTTCAAGAATTAAACGATCGTAGTCTGTATCCTGACCAACACGTGTGTTTTCAACATAGTAACTTACTAAGCGTACAGGTGAAAACGCTGAATCGATAACAATTTCATCTGTTATTCTATCTAAAATGACATGACGCTCTGAAGGAACATATCCTCTGCCAACGGCAACTTTAAAATCAACACGCTTTGTCATCGGCTTTGTTACAGTAAATAAATAGTGATCTGGATTAACAACATCAAAATCACTATTGCCCCCTGCAATATCGCCTAAAGTTACTCTTACCTGTCCTTTTTTCTCAAGATCTTCAGCAGTGATCGTTAAAATTTTAGAGACCACCCTATGACCCCTAAAATTGTAATGCTCTTCTGAAGGAGCTCTACGCAACAAAGCACCTTTAATGTTAAGGATGATATTAGTCACATCTTCAACAACACCATCAATTGCCATATACTCATGTGGAACCCCTTCCATATAAAAAGATATGATTGCGGGTGCCTCTAATGAAGTAAGCAACATGCGCCGAAGAGAGTTCCCTATAGTATGGCCAAACCCTCTTTCAAAGGGCTCTGCAATAAATCTACAAAAGGAAACCCCTTTTTTCTCCTCAACAGTAATTTTTTCTGGCATTTCAAATTTGCCATAAAGAACCGACATGAACCAACTCCACTTTCAACTGTTAGATATACATAGTCACTTATGCGTAACTTTTCTTAGACACGTCTACGCTTACGTGGCCTGCAACCATTGTGAGGCACGGGTGTCTTATCTCGTATCACAGAAATTAAAAGCCCTGAACTTTGAAGTCCGCGCACAGCCGACTCACGACCAGCTCCAGGTCCTTTTAAATTTACTTCAATTTCTTTCATTCCCATAGACATAGCCGTCTTAGCTGCATCTTGAGCTGCTACAGTCGCTGCAAAGGCAGAAGATTTACGTGAACCAGAAAAGTTCACTTTACCAGCAGAAGCCCATGATAAGACGCTGCCAGCAGGATCTGTAATGACAACAATTGTATTATTAAATGTTGCCTTTACATGAGCAACACCCACAGGCACGTGTCTTGCCTGTTTTCTTTTAACCTTTACATTCGGTTTTTTTGTCGAAGCTACTTGCTTGCTCAAAATATTGACTCCTATATCAACTATTTCTTCTTATTAGCGACCGTCTTACGACGCCCTTTTCTCGTTCTTGCGTTTGTCTTTGTTCTCTGTCCTCTGACAGGTAAACCGACTTTGTGACGCATACCTCGATAAGAATGTATACTTATTAATCGTTTGATATTGTTTTGAACTTGCCTGCGCAAATCGCCTTCTACAACATACTCTTCCTGAAGCACACCATTGATTCGAGCAACATCTTCATCCGTCAACTTTCCAGCACGCATGTTAGGATCAAGCCCTAACTTACTAATCAGTTCCTTTGAAAGATTACGCCCAATACCATACAGATATGTCAGACTTACTTCTAATCGTTTATCATTTGGAATATCAATTCCTATTATTCTAGGCATCGGTTACATCCGTTTTAAAAATAAAGCACACATGCTATCATATAGCATCATAAATAACAAGAGGAGTTCTTTTGAGGAAAATGCTACATTAGCGCCCCCTCATTACTCTCCCTTTTTTCATGAAACCGTCATAACGTTTCATTAGCAGATGAGATTCAATCTGCTTCATTGTATCTAAAACCACACCCACTAAAATAAGGAGAGCGGTCCCTCCAAAGAAATAGCTTATCGTCTGATCTACTCCAAGAACAGCTCCGACGATGGTAGGTAAAATGGCAATCAAAGCTAAAAAAATAGCACCAATCAATGTCACCCTATTCATCACGGACTCAAGATAGTCTTGAGTTGGCTTGCCTTGCCTTACTCCTGGTATAAAAGCACCATTTTTCTTCATATCAGAAGCTATTTGCTCTGGATGAAACTGTGTTGCTGTCCAAAAATACGTGAAAAACAAAATAAACATTACAAAAAACACCATGTACAACCAGTTTCCAGGTGTTAACATATTTGCAAAATCACCGATCCAAGAACCTACACCAATAAATTGTCCGATGGTCGCTGGAAACATCAACAAAGATGATGCAAAAATGACCGGTATAACCCCTGCATAGTTAATTTTTAAAGGGATATAAGCATTCCCTCCTTGAACTTCTCTCCTTCCAACAACCCTTCTAGCATATTGAAGAGGGATCTTTCTCTGTCCTTGTATAATCAAAATAGTTGTCAATATGACAAAGACAAAAACGCCAAGCAAGACTACAAGAGAAGAAAATGTCAGTTGCCCTGTAACCTGAGAATCCAAATTTAACTGTTTAATAACTGAACCAATCGTTGTAGGTAGTGAAGATAGAATGCCGATCATAATAATCAAACTAATACCATTGCCAATACCTTTCTCAGTAATTTGTTCGCCTACCCACATAAGGAATAACGTTCCCGAAGTCATTGTTATCATAACAACTACGTAAAACAAGACAGGAACTCCAAAGATGTGCGAAGAGGCAAGCTCACCCACAACTATCCCAGGTTGAGTAAGGTTCATCTGAATTGCATATTTTGCAAACAATCCAGCTTGAAAAAGCGCTAAAAATAATGTTGCAAAACGAGTCCATTTCCCAATTTTTCTCTTACCAACTTCACTGTTTTCCTTAATTTCCCTCTGTAAACTAGGAATGAGCGCTGTTAAAAGCTGCATAATAATCGAGGCTGAAATGTAGGGCACTACTGACAATGCTGTCACAGTCATCTGAGAAAATGCACCACCAGAAAAAATATCAACTAACTGAAATAAATTTTGCCCGCCACCCGTAACATTCTTAAAATAACTTAATGCAACCTCACCATTAATGCCGGGTACAGGAATAAATCCTCCCAAACGGCAAACAACTAACATCAAAAGAGTAAATAAAATCTTCTCTCTCAACTCAGGTATACGAAAAACTCGTGCAAAACTCTCAAACATTGATATAGCAGCCCTAAGCACATAATTAATCAAAAAGTGAACACCGGACTTGCATTTTCCGGCCCAAACATATCAAAACAGCGTCTTAAACAGATGCAACTGAATAAGAAATACCAGCAGCATCTAACTTTTCTTTTGCAGAAGATGAAAATGCATGCGCTTCTATAATTACCTTCTTCTGAATCTTACCATCACCAAGAATCTTAATACCGTCAACACGACCCTTGACTAACTTTCTATCTCGAAGCGATGTTTCATTAATCGTATCCCCGTCATCAAACCACTCATTTATTTGACCAAGGTTGATTACATAAAATTCTTCTTTAAAAGCAGCATTAGAAAACCCTCTAACAGGAAGCTTTCTAAAAAGACGAAACTGCCCGCCCTCGTAACTGTGCCTTTCTTTATAACCTGAACGAGAACCCGCACCCTTATTTCCTCTACCGCACGTTTTTCCAAGTTTTGAACCTCGGCCACGTCCAACACGTTTAGGGGCTTTACACGGCCTTGATGTGTTTTTTAAGGTATGTAATGTTAGCATGAAATTCCTCTTGACTGTAAGGCTTTCTGACGATTTCTAAGAAGCGATAACGCTTTAAATGTAGCTTTAACCTGATTAATTGGATGGTTTGACCCCAAACTCTTTGCAATAACATCTTTTATACCAGCAAGCTCCAACACAGCGCGCACTTTAGACCCTGCGATAATTCCAGTACCTTCTGGCGCTGGCTTAAGAAGTAAACGAGACCCATCGTACTCAACAACAATTTCATGAGGAATGGTAGTCCCTTCTAGTTCATAAGAATTCAAGCTCTTGCGAGCTGCTTCTCCACCTTTTCTAATAGAATCTGATAGTTCATTTGCCTTAGCAAACCCATATCCTACATTACCCTCACCATCACCTACAAGTATAAGTGCTGAAAAGCTAAATTTTCTTCCCCCCTTAACCACTTTTGAGCAGCGATTAATGTAGAGAACTTTTTCTTCTATAGAACTATTTTCTTCTTTGTGCTTCTCTTTATGATTTGACATCATGACCCTTAAATAAATGTAGTTATATTTGAAGCCCAGATTCACGAGCACCATCAGCTACTGCTGCAATGACTCCATGATACTTTGAGGCGCCGCGATCAAAAATTACACTTTCGATATTCTTTTCTTTGGCTATCAGCGCTATACGTTCACCAATACGGCGCGCAGACTTTTTGTTTCTTCTGCAAAATTCCGTATCTCGAAATTCTTTAGCAAACGTAGAAGTCGAGCCCAAAGTTAGCCCTTGTTCATCATCAATAAGCTGAACAATAATATGTGCATTTGTTTTGACAACACAAAGTCTAGGTCTCTTAGCACACCCTCTCAACTTTTTTCTAACTCTTTGAGCACGCTTATGGCGTTTATAAATAGTTTTTGATAAACTACTATCCATTAAATAACCCTCATTACTTCTTACCAGATTTTCCAGCTTTGCGTCTTACGTACTCTTCTTCATAACGAATCCCCTTACCCTTATAAGGCTCTGGAGGTCTAAAAGAGCGTACATTAGCAGCGAACTGTCCAACTTTCTGTTTGTCAATTCCTGTGATACTAATCGCAGTATTTTTTTCTACTTTAACTTCAATTCCTTCAGGGATAGCAACTTGTGTAGGATGAGAATAGCCAACCTGCACATCCAGAACTCGTCCTTGAACAGCTGCCCTATAGCCCACACCAATCATCTGAAGCTTTTTCTCAAATCCTACTGTAGTGCCAAGAACCATGTTGTTAATCAGCTGTCTCCAAAGGCCATGAAAATTTCCCATCTGGGCTGCCTCATCAGTAAGAGACACAACAACTTCCTCTGGCGAAACTTGAACCTGAATTTCTTTAATTACTTCTTTAGTTAAAGAACCCTTTGGCCCTTTCACTGTAATCTTATTTCCGTCCATCTTGACTTGTACGCCCTTTGGAACAGATATTGGTAATTTACCTAAACGAGACATCGCATTTACTCCTTACATCTTACCAAACATAACAAAGCAGCTCGCCGCCCGCTCTATCTTTTCTCGCTATATGACCTGCTAAAACACCTTTTGAAGTAGAAACGATTGAAATTCCAAGTCCACCACAAACCAAAGGAATGGCTGCATGGTTGACATACTTCCGTAAACCTGGCTTAGAAATTCTTCTTAAGCCATTGATTACAGATCGTCTTCCTTCAGTATATTTAAGCAAGACACGAATTACACCCTGCTTATTGTCTTCTTTAACCATAAAGTTTTCAATAAAACCTTGCTCTTTTAAAATAGCAACAATGCTCTTGGCCATGCGGCTATTTAAAATATCGACGTATCTATGCCTTGCAAGCACTGCATTACGAATACGTGTAAGAAGATCTGATATTGGATCATTTGTTGATGACATCTAGTTCTTTCGCTCCATTACACTTTTATTTAGTGACACTATTAAGGGGTTGACTAAAAGGCAGTCCTAACAAGCTCAACAACTGAACGCATTCATCATCTGTTGCTGCACTTGTAACAAAAGTAACATTCATTCCCTGTGTTCTTTTAACCATATCTAAATTCAACTCTGGAAAAATCTGTTGATCTTCAAGGCCTAGTGAATAGTTTCCTCTTCCATCGCACTTTGACTCAAACCCTCTAAAGTCACGAATGCGTGGAGTAACAATATTAAAGAAACGATCTAAAAAGTCAAACATTCGTTTGCCACGAAGAGTAACTTTTGCACCAATTGTTTGGCCCTCACGAAGCTTAAAATTGGAAATAGATGTGCGTGCCTTAGTCAATATTGGTTTTTGTCCAGATATAAGAGTAAGCTCGTTTACACAATCCTGTATTGAATTTCTATCTTTAGATGCTTCTGCAAGCCCCATGCTAATAACAACCTTTTTCAAGGCTGGAACTAACATAGCATTTTTATAGCCAAACTTATCCTTCATTACCTGGATAATTTCTTCTCTGTATTTTTTCCTTAACCTAGACATTCCCATCATCACTTTACTTAGATGTTTTTACTTGGCGATAATGAACATGTTGCTTACCATTTGTGTAATACAACTCTTTTTCATTTTCGGCATTAAACCTTACTCTTAATTTTACTGGCTTGCCATCATCTGAAACTACCTTAAGATTCGATATATGAAGAGGCATCTCTTTCTCAATGATACTTCCTGCAGCTTGTTGTGTACGCTTAGCATGTTTTTTACGCACATTAAGCCCTTCAACAACAACCCTTTCTCCCTGTCTAGAAATCACTTTGCCAACTCTACCTTTGTGATTTCCTGCAATAGCGATTACCTTATCGCCTTGTCGTATATGTTTGCTCATTGCCTCACCTTTTTCATGCATCTACCCACACTTAAATCACTTCTGGCGCTAATGAACTAATCTTAACATAGCCACGATCACGCACTTCTCTGGCTACAGGGCCAAATATACGAGTACCACGCGGATTGCCTTTATCGTCTATTAACACACAACTATTTGTATCAAATCGCAACTTTGATCCATCTTTACGTCTAATATAGCTCTTAGTACGTACTACAACAGCTTTGACAACATCACCCTGTTTAGCACTTGACTCTGGCTCTGCATCTCTTACCGAGCAAATAATCACATCACCAACCGAAGCATATCGCCTTTTAGAGCCACCAATGACCTTAAAACACTTAACTCGCTTAGCTCCAGTATTATCAGCAACTTTAAGCTTTGTTTCTTGTTGAATCATGTTCTACATCTACCTCTTATATAACTCGCCAATGCTTTAGCTTTGACAAAGGTCTTGTCTCCATAATGGTCACTTCATCACCAATTTGTAATTGTCCAGACTCATCATGTGCATAATACTTCTTACTGCGAGTCACGACTTTTCCATAATTTGGATCTGTGCATATACGATCTACTCGCACTGTCACTGTTTTTTGCATCTTGTTAGAAACAACAGTTCCTTTTTTAACCTTTCGGTTTACTTCACGCATAGTTGACGTCATTGCTTTTTTATCCTACCTGTGTAAGTTCTTTTTCTCGCAACACAGTAAGGATGCGAGCTATCTCTTTCTTCTTTGCGCCAATAAGATGAGGTTTTTCAGACTTTTTCGTCGATCTTACCATATTAACAAGATCAAATAGATTTCTGTTTTCATCTCTATGTAGAGCTTTTAACTCTCCCACATTTTGGTTTCTTAGGTCTTCTGTCTTGTTCACTATACCCTCAAACTCTTTCTACTCTTTCAACAAACCTTGTCTTAATACCAAGCTTTGCGGCAGCTCTTTTTAAAGCATCCTGCGCAAGCTCTCTTGGTACATTAGCTACTTCAAAAAGAACACGCCCAGGTCTAACAACCGCAACCCAATGGTCAACAGCGCCTTTACCCTTACCCATACGTACTTCTGCAGGCTTCTTTGTTATAGGCTTGTCTGGAAAAATACGAATCCAAACTTTTCCACGTCTATTAAAGTGACGATTAATTGCAATACGACAAGCTTCAATTTGCTTATTGCTAATACGTCCCCTCTCAAGAACCTGCATGCCAAACTCACCGAAATCAACAAAGGTGCCCCCCTTGCTCATACCGCTCATCTGACCTTTTTGTTGCTTACGAAATTTTGTTCGCTTTGGCATTAATGCCATGACTAACCTCCTACCACAGCAGCAACTTCTTCTTCACCTTTATTGATCCAAACCTTGACACCGATCGTACCATAGGTTGTCTCAGCACGCGCTGTAGCATAATCAATATCTGCACGTAAAGTGTGAAGAGGAATTTTTCCCTCTTTATAACCTTCATCTCTTGCAATTTCAGCACCACCAATACGCCCAGAAATAAGAATCTTTATTCCAGCAGCACCAGCATCCATAGTTGCTTGCATTGCTTTCTTAAGAACTCTTCTAAAAGGAAGCCTTTTCTCAAGTTGTCTTGCGATGTTTTCAGCAACAAGTTTTGCTTCTAAATCAGGTCTTTTAATTTCATCAACCTCAATCCAGACTTCCTTACCAAGCAGTTTTTTTAAATCTGCTTTTAAAACGTCTATTTCAGCACCCTTCTTGCCAATTACAAGCCCTGGTCTTGCTGTATGGATAGTCACTTCTATCTTTTCACTCATACGGCGAATTGTAAGCCGTGAAGTACCCACAAACGATGGTTTCTTCATTAAAAAACGACGAATTTCCTGATCTTCAATAAGAAGAGATCCAAACTCTTGTTTATTTGCAAACCAAATGGATCTCCACTTTCTATTAGTAACGAGACGAAACCCAATTGGACAAACCTTTTGACCCATATTCTACTCCTTTAAATCCCGACTACTACAGTGAAATGGCTTGATCTTTTCAAAATCGCGTGACGTCCACCGCGATTTTTTGGTTTTGCTCTTTTAAGTGTTGGTCCACAATCAATACGAACCTCAAGAACCCTGAGATGATCGCGGGAAGCATCCAACAAAGCTTCAGCATTAGCTACCGCGCTATCCAACGTTTTCTTTAATAGGCGCCCACCTCTCAATTTACTGTAAAGCAATTGAGTCGAGGCAACATTTACAGGAAGTCCCCTGATTAACCCTGCAGCAAGTCTCGCTTTACGCGGACTAATTCGCACATATTTTGTTACAGCTTTAGCGTTTTCCATTCTGCTTTCCTTATTGTTTCTTCAAGGGGTGACCTTTAAAGACACGCGTTGGAGCAAATTCTCCTAACTTATGACCTACCATATTCTCTGACACAAAAACCGTTATAAATTTACGACCATTGTGCACTTCAAACGTATGACCTACCATATCAGGAATAATCATAGAACCCCTTGACCAGGTCTTAATCGGCTTCTTTGTTCCAACTTGATTTTGTGTTGAAACTTTTCGTAAAAGATGGTGGGCAACAAATGGACCCTTCTTAAGTGATCTAGGCATACTTATCCTTATTATTTCCTGCGGTCTTTCACAATCATCTTATTAGACTTACTCTTAGTACGTGTACGAAATCCTTTCGTCTGCATCGCCCATGGCGTCTGTGGAATATAACCATTATGTTTACCCTCACCACCACCGTGTGGGTGGTCAACAGGGTTCATAGCAGTACCACGAACAGTAGGTCTTACACCCTTCCAACGCATACGTCCAGCTTTCGACTCAACACGTAAGTTATGCTCTGGGTTAGAAATCACGCCAAAGGATGCTCTACAATTTTCATTAATCATACGCATCTCGCCAGATGGCATCCTTAAAGTCACATTTCCACCACTTCTTGCCATTAGCTGTGCGGATAACCCAGCTGATCTAACAAGCTTGCCACCACGGCCAGGAAGCATTTCAATATTATGAATTACAGAACCAAGCGGCATAAACTTCATCTTCATACAACAACCAACATTAAATGGTGGTTCATCACTAGTTTGTACTATGCTACCCTTCTTCAAGCCTTGCGGCGCAATAATGTATCTTTTCTCTCCATCTGCATAATGCAATAGAGCGATATGAGCAGTACGATTAGGATCATATTCAACAGAGTAGACAACAGCTGGAATATTTTCTTTGTCCCTCTTAAAATCAATGACTCTAAGTCTCTTTTTATGACCACCACCAATATGGCGACAGGTAATGTGCCCATGGTTGTTGCGCCCACCTGTGCGTTTTTTCACTCTAAGCAGTGCTTTGTTCGGCTTTACTGTTGCACGGCTCTTCTCACTTACTTTTGTCAACTGATCCAGTGTTGGCAAAAGAAGTTGACGCAGTCCCGGTGTGATTGGTCGAAATTTTTTCAGCATAATCAACTCACTTTATTCTCATTAAACAATCTCTATAAGATCGCCAGGCTCAAGGGTAACAATCGCTTTTTTGAAAGCAATTGTTTTTCCAGGACGCCCTCTTCTTCTGTTTTTGGCTTTAGGCTTTACATAAATCGTGTTAACAGCTTTAACTCTCACCTTTTGCTCTCGATAAATCTCTTCTACAGCAAGTGCAATCTCATGCTTGTTAGCTTTGGTATCCACAATAAATACATATTTTGGATTTTCACATCGTGCTAACGATGGATTGCTTGTAGCTGTATGTAGGCTCTCTAAAACAGTCGATTTTTCTGTAATATAGCGCTCTTTTACAATACTAAATGGATTTTTCATAATATTACCGCCTCTTCATCCACCTTTAGTTAATCCACGAATGCAGCTCTTTCCAAGCCTCTTCTGTTATGATAATGTCATGAGCTAACATAAGATCATATCCATTCGCATTAGGCACTAAAGCAAACTCTACTTTTGGCAAATTGCGTACGCTTTTTACAAAATGAGCATGTCTATCGCTATAAACGCTCACTTTATTAACTTTCCCTTCAGTCTCAATAGTCTCGTAAGCACCTTCACCGAGAAAAAGTACTCTTCTGCCCTTAATCTTTAACGCTTCTAAAAAGTCATGTACGGTCTTTGTCTTTGGAGCTGCAAGCTCGGTAGACTTTAAGACATGCACTCTATCACCTTGTATTTTTTCAGCGAGAAGATAACGCATCGCAAGACGTCTTTCTTTTTTATTAATTTTTACATGTTGATCAAACTTTGGTTTTGGCCCAAAAACACGACCACCACCTTTATACTGCGGGGCTGCAAGAGATCCTTGACGAGATCTTCCAAGCCCTTTTTGACGGTGAGGCTTTTGCGTCGAATGATTTACCTCAGAACGTCCCTTCGTATTTGCAGACCATTGCCTAGCGTTTGCTCGCAGGGCAACTATGTAATCTTTAATCATTTGGCTATTAGCAGCAACATCCATAAATGCTTTATCAACTGCCACTTCACCTAATTGCTTTCCGCTCAAATCATATTTTTTCAGACTAGTCACCACTTAACTCCTCAGAAACCTTAAGCCAAACTTATTTCTTTTTAGAACTGCTTTTTTTAGTTGCAGAGCTAACAGTCACAAGAGCTCCACATGCACCAGGCACTGAACCTTTTACTAACAAGAGATTTTTTTCTTTATCGATCATAACTACTTTTAAATTCTCAACAGTCGTCACATCGCCACCCATGCGACTTGCACGCTTTCCACCTGGCAAACAACGGCCTGGAGTACTTCTCATTCCAGTTGATCCAGCATGTCTATGAAAACCAGAACCATGAGCTGCAGGTCCACCACCAAAGCCATGAAGCTTCATAACACCTTGATAGCCTTTTCCCTTAGAGACTGACTGTACATCAACGTAGGTAATGTCTTCAAACAGATCCACTCCAAACTCTTGACCAACTTGATGCACGGATGAATCCTTAACTCTTGTCTCTTCAAGATGACGTCTTGGCTCAACCCCGCCCTTAGCAAAATGACCGCGAAGCGGCTTAGAAACCCTTTCAAGTTGTCTACGAGGATCTTTAGCCACAACTTTTTCAAAACCCATCTGAACAGCCTGATAGCCATCATTTTCTTCTGTCTTGATTTGCGTAATCACATTTGGTTCGGCCTGGATAACTGTGCAAACAACAATGTTGCCACTCACATCAAACTGCTGAATCATGCCACGCTTTCTTCCCATCAACTTAAGCGTCATAGGTCTACCTTTGCATTGGAAATTTTCTATTTTTTTTTGCTTAGCGCCAGATTTTAAATTCCTTAAGCAAGCTACTTTCCTTAATCTTCAGCGAAAGTTATGCTTCTTTTAAGATTTTTTGTCTAGCATTATCTGAAGGTTCTATTGCGATGCTGTTAATTCACTCATATTCATCTAGATTAGAGATGATATTTATGCTTGCGAACAGCGCGCTTTTGAATTGCAAAAGCCCCCTCAAAAAGCGGAAAAACAAGAGACTACCAAATAGCGTGATTTTTTCTCAACCAAAATTTCGCATGACACCTAAACAATTAAAGAAACACCACTGAAAATGGCACAACAACCGTTTTATTCTTTTTGATAGCAGAAGAAAGTTTTAGCCTTCTTATGTCTGCTGCCTCTAAAAGTTTCGCGTTTTCCAAAACCTCTTGCAACAAGACACCTTCTTGCACTTTATAAACACCTGGGAATTTGACTGCGCCTTTCACCGTAATCTCTATAATTTTTTTAGGCTTAAGCTCATGAATTTCTTCTTCTAAAGTATAGTCTGATCCATAACTAGAGTGAAATGAAAGTCCAAAAACTACCAGAAGAATAGAGCCAATAAATGCAACAAAATACCAATCCCTAAACCCTAACTGCTTTTCTGACATAACAGGCCTCTTTAAATATATACACAAACAAATTCAAGAACAGGTCCAATTCACCCACATCATACTATGATAAATTATAAGCCTCCGTGTTTTAACTATTCAAGTTATTGATTAACAGATAGTTGAAAATTAAGCTGACGCTAGATACCCTGCATTGATTGCAAAAGCAGCTTGGCTTTTGGCAAGTAAGACTTGTTTTTCTGCAATTGTTATTCCAAATTGGTCTACCAATACTTTTAAGCGATTCCTATCCAACTTAAGCTGATCCTCATCTAAATCCCTTATGCCTTCAAGACGCTCTAAATACTCTGTTTTTTGTGCCTCATATGCAAGACTCGTATTAGCAAATAAAGTAGCTTTTTCCCGATAAATGGCTGTGGCAGTATTAAAACGCTTTTCTGCTGATTTTAAAGTTCTTGCTCTACCCCTACCTACTGAGCGTTGTATTTCAATTACCTTTTTATTGAGATCTGCAAAATCTAAAGCATCTTTTGCCCCCTTAATGGCTACTACAGTCGAATTGTGACATTCCCCCAACGTTTGCAAAAGTAATCGACAATTTTCTGCTTCTGTGAATTGTGAAAGCGCGCTTTCTATTCCTTGAAGATCAGCTACGACCTTTGCATGCTCTTGATTTTTTGTCATAACTTCTTGCTGCAAAAGGGCAATATCCGCGCTGAACTTATTCTGCTCTTCTCGGATATTAAGTTTTTGGGGAGGAGCTTCTTTTACAGATATATCCCTCCATAGCTTATAAAGAGCTATACCTGCTGAAACCACGCTAAATAAGGCCATTGCTGAAACAAACAAAACAGGTGCTGCAAAACAGGCAGCAAAGCCAAAGACAAGCGCTACAATATCTGCAACCCTTTCAATAATACTTAAAATATGCCTAAATTTTATTTCTTCAAGCTCGCTACACTCATATTTTAAACTTACTAACTCGTTTTTCTGCCCAGAAACTGGATTTTGAACTGCAGAAAGCTCATGGATTCTTACTTGATTTACAAGCAGATGATCTTTTACTTTAACGTAGTCATATACTCTGAGGACAATAGATGTTGTAAGGCCTGCCAGATAAAGTACTTCTCCAATTCTTCCAAGATGCTTTTTGTGATCATCGCTAAGTTCATAATCGGCTTTACCCGCAATAAAATTAACAGGTAAGAGCAGATCTCTTCCCGCATAAAAAGCGCTCTCCAAATAACCTACATATTTTTTTACCGAATCAACGGAGCTAGAAAGAAAAAAGCACTTTATACGCTCTGCAAGACTAAGTGGTAAACGCATAGCTCTAAATGTAGACGCAAGTCGCTCACACGTGTTGCTTGCATTCATAGTTTCCACGCTACAGGCAAGCACGGAAGATGCAAGCTCCATTGTATTTGCTACAAACTTTAAGCTGGCACTTTGACCACTTGTACGCTCCATTAAGGTAGATACTCTATCTATAAAAAAAGGTTGATTAATTGCCAATACCATATATGAACGACTATCTCCTAACTTTGCGTAACATGAGTAATTTAAACTCGAAACTAAGGTAATGCTCCTCCAAGCCTCGTAATCGCCGCTTTTATCTCATTACAAAGAGTTTGATCTTGTGCGATTTTGCCCTCTAGAAATTTTTTAGCAGTTGGATTTGTCATCTCCCCTAAACTCTTTCTATCATTAGCAATCCTATCGTGTAAAAGCTCTCTCTTCGCAATTAATGCTGGTAAATGAGCTTGTGTTGCATTACCAAGGTCTGTTAAATCAAGTTCTACGACTGGAGGTGGAATTGGGGGCAAAAGTGGCTCTGGCAATATTTCTGGGTGCTGTATTATACAAGTCTCTCTCCACATTTTATATAGAGCAATTCCTGCAGAAACCACCAAAAGGAGAGCCACAACGGGCAAGAGTTGTACAACAAAACAAGAAATAAAACCAAATACAATGGCTGCTATATCAATTACTTTTTCAATGATTGTAAGATTGTTTTTAAAATTCAACTCGTTCAACGCATCTTTTTCATAAATAAGACGAGTTCTCTCATTTTGTTCCCCAATTGCAAGGTTATTTCCTTGTAAAGCAAGTAAACGAAGATCTTTTTGAGCTATTTTTTCTGCAACAACCGTATTACCATAATGAGCAGAAAAAAGTGTTACAAACACACCTACAAGAGATAGTATATCTGCGATGACGCCAATGGCTGCTCGTGTTTTATTATTAAGTTCGTAGTGCCCACTATCTGCAAAATAAATAATAGGAGTAGATAAATCACTAATACCATAACAAACATTTTCTACTAAGTTCATCTTTTTTTGTTTATCGTTTATCCCTATAGGGCTTGCAAGAGCTGAAAAGGCGCCAAAAATAGTAACGCTTGTATATGCACTTTTAAACAGAGATGCTGTAGATGCAACAACTTTACTAGAGAGCCCCAAGCAAGAACAAAAAACCAGCTCATAAGATATAAGCTCTAAAGTATTTGCTATAAACTTTGATCCATGCTTTACTCCTGAAGTTTTGGAAGAAATCATAGCAACTCGGTCCATAAATGCCGGTTGAACAATTGCAAATGTCATAAATAACCTCATACAATAAAAAGGGCAGCCAATATGCTGCCCTTAATCACTTTATATTTTTGTAAAAAGACTGGAAAAGCTTTATGCGACTATTTCTAGAATTTCCTGATTAGTTGGCTGCGGAACTGCATTTGTTGCCAACCAAATCCTAGCAAGAGCTATACCAGAAGAAATAAGAGCTAAACTAGCCATTACAGGAACAAAAATAACTGGAGCTACAAAACAGCCCAAGAAACCAAATACAATTGCAGCAACGTCCAAAACTTTTTCTACAACGGCCATGATGTGATTAGTTCTTGCCTCTTTTGCAAGAGCAATATCACGCGTAGCTACTTTGAATGCAGCTCTTTCAGCTGGGCTCGAAGCAGTCCAATTTGCATCAAAAGAACTCTGAGCATGCTGATTAATTGCTTCATTAGCCAGTACAAGTCTTTGTTCCGCATCAGCCAACATACCCTTCAATTGATGCAACTTGTAAGAAGACGCAACAACACCTGTTGTAAGGCCACATGCAGCAGTAACTCCGCCCACATAACCAAGTGCTTCGTTAACATCTACATCAGTTTTTCCATAACCCGGAAGATCTACTGAAACTGTAGGAAAACTATAATCCGATGCTTGTGCAATATAAGTAACAATATCAGTAGCATCGGATATTATAAAGAAAGGCTTTTGAGTAATATCCAGTGCCTTTTCAACACCTTTACCCTTTGGAGAGCGAAAATTATCAACCATATCACCCAGTTTCAGCGCCTTACGAAACCCTGTACATGTTTGTGCACAAGCATTAAATGTACCTGCTTGTCCTCTCACTTCTTCTGAGAACAACCACTCTTTTCGCCACTGCTGGGAAACAAATTCTGCTAGTTTACTGAAATTTATCGTAAATTTTAAACCTTTATCTAGGGTTCTTCTCTGTTCCCATGCACCTGCCACGCGTGAACCAAATGTAGGCTCTGTCGTTACTGCTGTTGCTGCTGCTGTCATAATACCTCTCCAAAAACTATATTTTTAATACTCTAGTAATCCAAAACATTACTTGTTTCGAAAATCCTTAGTTCGTCGACTTAGAATTATTACACAATTATAAAATTTTAGTAAAGTGTTTATCAGCAAAATGTTTAGAAAAAGGATATGTCCTGTATACTATATCCATTTGCAAAATCCTCCGCCGACATCGCTTTTTTTCCTTCTAGCTGAATATCAATGAGTTGCAATGCGCTTTTCCCGCAAGCTACAATCCATCCTTTTTTTCCAAATTGAAGAATACTACCTGGGATTTCTTTAAAGGAACAAACTAAAGGCTTTGCCCTTATTACCTTTAACTTCTTTGCTTGCCCTTTAACAAAAATCTTTACCCAGCTACCAGGAACAGGTGTGCATCCTCTAATAAGGTTATGTAAATCTATTGCCTCTTTGCTAAAATCAATTTCACAATCTACAAGTTCTATTTTCGGAGCGTAGGTTGCAGCTGAATGTTCTTGCGGCAATGCTGACACATGCCCTTCTTTAAAAGCTTGCAGCGTGTCTAATAATGCATGGCATCCAACTTCGCAAAGAACATCTTGAAGAGCCCCTGCATCCATATCAAAAGGAATTGAAACCCTAACTTGATGTAAAATATCACCCTCATCCATTCCAAGAGACATTTTCATGATCGTGACTCCGCTTTCTTCTTCTCCCTCAATAATCGCTTTTTGAATGGGAGCAGCTCCTCTATACTTTGGAAGCAAACTTGCATGTACATTAACACATCCTTTTAGAGGAATATCCAAAATATTTTGCCTTAAAATTTGCCCGAAAGCTGCAACAATAAAAAAATCTGCTTGATGAATCTTTAATTGCTGTGCAAAATCAGGGTCAGAAGCTTTTATTGGCTGATAAATAGGTATGGAAGGTAAAAGTTTGGTCGCCACTTCTTTGACAGGGGGTGGTACAAGTAAAAGACCTCTACCCTTTGGCTTGTCAGGTCTTGTAACTACTGCAACAATATTAATACTCTTATCTACAAGATATTCTAAGATTTTAGCAGCAAATAGAGGTGTGCCAAAAAAAACAATCTTCATTCTTCAAGAGTATCGCTGTCGCTAAAAGCTGAATCTTGAGATGCATTGACAATGCCTTGCTGACAAATCAAACCTCTTTGAGAAGCTCTACAAAATGCAAGCCAATGAAGAATTTCAGGTGTTTTAGGAAGCTCTTCTTCTACTTTACGCAGCGCATCCTCAATATGTAATCCAGAGCGATACATCCATTTAAACGCTTGGCTAAGTAATTTACGAGTTTCATAAGGGAAAGCCCTTCTTTTTAACCCTACAAGATTGATCCCACCTAATTTGTAGGGTATACCACCACCAATTGTATAGGGCGGCACATCATTCGTTACTCGGCTCATCCCCCCAACCATGGAATAAGCACCGATACGAGAAAATTGGTGCACAGGAGTGTGCCCTCCAATGATTGCAAAATCTTCAACTTCTACATGACCCGCAAGAGTTGCATTATTGCTCATAATGACACCTTTACCAACCGTACAATTATGCGCAATATGACAATAAGCCATAATTAAACACTGATCTCCTACTTTTACAGTGGAACCTTCTTGAGTAGATGAATTAATCGTAACAAATTCTCTTATCTCACACTGTTTACCAATATCAACGTAAGTCTTTTCACCCTTATATTTAAGATCTTGAGTTTTTGTCCCTACACTTGCAGAGGGCCACACAATCGTACCTTCTCCAATGCGAGTAAACCCATCAATATAGGCGTGAGATTTAATCACCACATGATCTTCTAAAACAACATTTTTCTTAACAACAGCAAAAGGCTCAATTACAACATTTTTACCAATGACTGCTCCCTTTTCAACAAAAGAAAGAGGATGAATATTATTATCTGACATGAATTATTCTCTAACTTTAGATTTGACTTTTGTCTACTAATGCGCAAGCAATCTCTGCTTCCGCAGCAATCTTGCCATTTACTTTTGCAACAGCTTTTATACGCCCTGCTCGGTTACTAAAATGCAATCCTTCCGCATGTAAGAATAAAATATCACCGGGACGTACGGGATTGCGAAACTTTGCGTGATTTACATTTAAAAAAAGAGCTATCTTATCGATATATCCCTTTTGATGGATCAAAATTCCGCCTGTTTGCGCCAAAGCTTCCAGCACAAGCATTCCTGGCATAATAGGCGCCTCTGGGAAATGCCCCTGAAAAAACAACTCGTTCATCGTTACATTTTTTTGCCCGATAATTGTGCCCGCTTCAAGGTTAATATCTATAATTTTATCAACCAACAAGAGAGGGTAACGGTGTGGCAAAATTTTCATAATATCCTGAATGTCTAAAACAGTAGAATATTTAGAATAGTCTTCACTTGCTACCATTAGTGACTCTCCATTGTAATATAATTAAATATTTCTTTTGCAAATGCTGTATTTGCAGTATGCCCAGAACGAATAGCAATAATATGAGCCAAAAAGGGAAATCCTACAAGAGATAAATCCCCAATAATATCTAAAATTTTATGTCTTGCCATTTCATCTGGAAATTTTAAACCCTCTTTACTAAAAATGACATCATCTTTAATAACAACAGCATTTTCTAAACTGCCTCCCTTAATTAAACCACGATCCATTAAAAGCGCAACTTCATCATACAGAGCAAACGTGCGACAAGGAGCAATTTCCTTTTTAAAAGAATCTTTATCTATAACAGCAGAAAAATACTGGCAACGAATTGCAGCCGAACTTGGATAGTGCAGTGTATAACTTACTCTATACTCTGGAGAAGGTAGAGCAACAAGATGAATGTCCCCCTTAGACCAATAAACTGGCTTGTTTAACTGCACGATAGGAAGAGATAACGCCTGTTGCTGAACGCCGCTTTTTTCTATCATCTCAACAAAAGGCAAAGAACTGCCATCACCCACGGGTGGTTCTGCAGCAGAAACTTGTATGCGCACGTTGTCCACCCCATAAGCGCAAAGTGCGGCAAGCACATGTTCTACGGTATGCACCCTTACACTTCCAATTCCAATTGTTGTGCTACGAGAAGTTTCTTGTACATACTCAATAGTTGCAGGAATCACCGGATTTCCAGGCAAATCTACTCTCTCAAAAACAATACCAGTCCCCTCTTTTTCAGGACAAAAAGTCATTGTAACTTCATTACCCGTGTGAAGTCCCATTCCAGAAAAAGACACCTTCTGTTTTAGGGTATTTTGACACCGACTCACAGCGGAAACATAAGCCGTAGGAACGCGGGGATTAACAGACGTGATAATAATTACCTCGCTTATACAAATTTAACTCTTAACAAAAAACTCCTAGAGCATATCTTTTGTTTTTATTTTGAGCAAGAAGGATAAAACACAAACTAGCGAAATAGTTAAAATACAATAATCCCCCCAATAAGTATAAAGCGTATTATAGGAATAAAGAGGTACTTTTGCTAAAATGCCCCCCGCAGAAAGCTCATGCTCTAGTGGAATTTGACAGATTACCCTACCTACACTATCTACTACCGCGGTAACTCCAGTATTACAAGCACGAATGAGAGGCACTCCATTTTCTACAGAGCGCAGTCTACTATGATAAAAGTGTTGCTCTGGCAATTTAGAACCAGGATACCATCCATCATTTGTTATGTTCACAAAACATTTACTACCCTGCAACTTACCCTCTCTCATAAGATGACCATATGTCTCTTCATAACAGATCGATAGTGACGTAACAACCTTACCATCAAATACTTGCATACAATTCCCCGGTGTAAACGAGTCGTAAATTCCAAAACGAGATGCAAGTTTCTTACACCAACTAAAAGGGATATATTCTCCAATAGGAACAAGTATCTGTTTATCATAGTGATCATGAATGTGCGTACCCGGCTTTACATAAAAAGCAGATTGAAAGCCTAAAAACTGCTCCCCTCTCTTTTCAATTGCTTCAAGACCAACAACCACATCCGCTGAAAAAACATTTGAAATAGCCCACGCCCAATAACGATTGGAAACCGCCCAAAACCTCCTATCTTCTTGCCAGACGGCAAGAGGTTCAATAAGAGGAGGTAAATGGGCAACAGATTTACCACCAAAATAGTGATCAAAATGGTAAAATAAAGAATCATATGAATAGAGAAGGAGATCTGACGGATAAGAAACAGTGCCTTCTGGAAAAACAATAAGATCGATATCCCTTCCCCTATGTTCACTGAGAAGATAAAGAATTTTCTCCCACTGCTCTAAAGGAGTGAGCTGTTTTTCCCCATCGTCAAAGCTCGCCTTTTGATTAGGTAAAACCGCCGTTTGTACTAATAAAGCCGATAAAAAACCTTCTTTATTCTGCATACTCTCTTTTTCATGATAAGCTAGCGTAAAAAAACCAAAAATATAGGGAAAAATTGCCGAAGCAATCCATGCTATTTTTGTTTTTAGAGTCCCTCTATTTATAATTACTTTCAAAGCTAGTAAATTGGCACAGATAACTAAAAAAGAGAGACCATATATCCCAACAACAGACACAAGCTGCAAAGACAAATTAAAAGCTGTAAGAGAAAGTCCTACGGGGTTCCACGAAAATCCAGAAAGCACAAATAACCTTGAATACTCCATAAATACCCAAACACCAGAAATAAACAAAATTCTTGATAGAGAAAGTTGTTTATTGAAGGGTATCAAAAGACTCAAAAGGCCAAATTGCACACCTATAGCAAAAATTAAAATAAAATATAAAATTAAAATGGAGGCGCCCACGAATGCCGTTGTCGTCATCCATGAAAGATGAACGGCAAAAATAGATGCAAACCAAAATGTTGCAAGGGAAAAACGGTAGGCCCTAGAGGGCTTTTGTAACATTGCCTTCCAAAAAAGGGCGTAGCCTACCGTTGCAGCGATGGGAGCAAGCAGTGGAAACCAAGCAGGCTCACCAAATGCTACTAATACAAATGAAACAATAACTAAAAAGAAAAAGCTCAACTCTTAAAACCTTAAGATCAAGAATAAACAAAATCTTAAAGTATGCTTCATTAATTAGGAAACCTAATTTTATTCATTTACTTTTACAGCAAGCAGTATCTATGCTACAGCAACTGGCACCACAGCCGCTAACGAACAAAAGAGCCCCTAAAATAAATACATTTCTAAAAAAATCCATCGCAGATTGCATGACTTGATCTGGGCCGACACTCCAGAAATGATGAAAAAGAAGTGTTGCAGGAACGATGAAAATAATCAAAAGCAAAGCTCCAAGGCGAACCTTATAACCAATTAATAAGCTAATACCACCCAAAAGTTTCAGCACAATCGCAATAGAAAGCGCAACTGCTGGAAAGGGCAATCCTACGTCTACAACTGCTTTAATAAAAGTTTGCCAATTGCTATACACAGAAATTGCTGCAATAATAAACACAGCACCCATCAAGACCCTACCAATTAATACCGCAATACTGCGTCCACAATGGCTTTTACAAGAACTTTGACAAGTATTTGATTCCATAATAACTCCTAAAAAATTTAATTCCTCTGGAAATATTCTTTTATATAGTTAATAAGATTTTTTTCCACAAAAATATTTTGCTCTTTTAAAAAATAATGTGTTATAATAGTTGCCCATATGGCAATTCATTCACAAAAATCAAGCTTTCAAGCCTTTCGAGAACATCATCTTATCCAACTTCTTAATGGGTTTGAAGGTACACACTACCCCCTCGACCTATATATTAGTTTTTATTTTAAAGACAACAGGGCTCTTGGCTCAAAAGATCGTGCTGAAATCAGCGATTTAGCCTATTCATTAGTGCGCTGGAAAGGATTACTCGACCATCTATCTAAAAATTCCTCTTCTTGGGAAGAGCGCTACTACACTTATAAAAAATATTCTCCTTTTGACAGTACAGAATTACACTCCCTTGACCTTTACATTCAAGCAAGTTTTCCAAAAGAACTCTTTCAACTAATTGAAGAGAGCTATGGTAAAAATACACTTTCTCTTTGCAAAATTTGTAATACAAGAGCACCTACTACTGTGAGGATCAACCCTTTAAAAACTACAAGAGATAAACTACTACAATCTTGGCAAGAGACGCACAATCTATCCCCTTGTAAAGTATCTTCTTTAGGCATTACTTTTCATGAAAAAGTCCATTTTTTCTCCATGCCAGAATTTAAAAATGGTCTTTTTGAAATGCAAGATGAGGGAAGCCAACTCATTGCAGAAATGATCCAAGCAAAACCTGGAGATCTTGTATTGGACTATTGTGCAGGTTCTGGAGGCAAAACGCTTGGATTTGCACATAAATTGCAAGGAAAGGGCCAAATCTATTTACACGATGTGCGCCCCAAGGCGCTTCAAGAAGCAAAGCAGCGTCTAAAGCGCGCAGGGATCCAAAATGGTCAAATTATTCGATCAGATGATACCTACCTAAAAAAACTCAAAAAAAAGATGGACTGGGTCTTAGTAGATGCCCCTTGCAGTGGAACAGGAACGCTTAGAAGAAATCCCGATATGAAATGGAGGTTTTCAAAAAATAATTTTAATTTATTACTTGGAGAACAACGTCTAATTTTTGAAAAGGCCCTCAGTTTTGTAAAACCCCACGGATTTATTGTTTACGCAACATGTAGCTTATTGAAACAAGAAAATGAACTGCAAACAGAGCACTTTTTAAAGACTTATCCTATTGTGCAGGTAGGAACTGTTTTTAAGTCACTTCCAACTCTCAATGGAATGGATGGTTTTTATGCAGTATTATTTCAAAAAAAAGAGTCTCTTCTGTTAAACTCGCAACCTGGACTTTGCACAAAGGATTAAGATGAAAAAAGTTCTTATTTTACTCGCATCTATTTCCCTATTTGTTATGACACTAAATGCAGCATCTATGATGCCCTCTCAAAGGGTTCCTGAGCTAACTGTTAACAACATTGTTCTTGCAAAAATCAATGGCAAAGCTATTTCTGTTTATGACCTCATGAAAAAGATGGATTTCATCTTTTACAGAGAATTTCCTCAATATGCTCATTCTACAGAAGCTCGCTATCAATTTTTCAAAGTTAATTGGTCTCATATGTTAGATGAGATGATCGATGCAGAGCTTATTCTTGCAAATGCCAAAGAGGTAAAGATTACTGTATCAGAAGGGGATGTAAGACAAGAAATAGAAGCTATATTTGGCCCTAATGTCGTTGTCAACATTGACAAACTAGATCTTACCTACCAAGAAGTATTTAAGATGGTCCAAAATGATATTACAACAAAGCGCATGACCTATTCGATGGCGCAAGTGCACGCTTTCAATCGTGTGGGACCCAAAGAAATTAAAGCAGCTTACGAGGCTTATAATAAAGAGCACCCCATAGAAAGGGCATGGGATTATCGCGTCATCTCCATTAAAGCTCCAAACCAACTAAAGGGCTCAGCTGTTGCTGAACTTACTTATAAATTACTTTCTCAAGACAATACCCCTCTAGACTCTCTTGCTACAACCCTAAATAAAAGCCACTTATTAACTCAAGATACAACCGTAAGCGTTTCTGAAGAAATGCATAGTACATTTAAAGAACTTTCAGACACCTATAAAAGCGCTCTTACAGAGCTTGCTCCCAACACTTATTCTAAACCAGCTTTTCAGGTAAGTAGAAGTAACAAACAAGCACTCTATCGCATCTTCTATATTACTAAATATACGCCTTCTGGAGTAGTTCCCTTGGCTCAAGTTGAAGAACAACTTAAAAACGTTCTTCTAGACCAGGCGATCCAAGAAGAGACAGCACTTTATCGCAAGAAGCTGCGTAAACGTTTTGGAATTGACGATACATACCTCAAGTCGATGATTCCAGAAGGGTTTGAACCCTTTACCTTAAACTAGCCCAATGCCTCTATATAAACCCTCGGAACTTAGAACATTTCTTGACGGTCTTGGCGTCTTTGCAAAAAAAAGCCTTTCACAAAATTTTCTAATCGATGCAAATATTCTACAAAAGATTGTAGCTCTTGGCAACATCGATAAAGATGACCTTATATTAGAAATTGGCCCAGGCCCAGGAGCCCTTACCGAAAGTCTTTTACAAACAAAAGCCAGCATACTTGCAGTAGAAAAGGACCCTATCTTTGCAAAAGAACTCTTGAGGCTGCAAACAGAGCATCTTCAACTAACTGTATTTGAGGATGATATTTTAAAATTTCCTATCGAAAATGTCCTAGAAAAACATTTAAAAAAGGGAAAAAAAGCAAAACTCATCGCCAATCTTCCCTATCACCTTACAACGCCCATACTTGCCAAAGTAATTCCCATGCATTCCTACTTCTCTACGATCATCGTCATGGTACAAGAAGAAGTTGCAAAGCGCTTTGTTGCACATCCTGGAAATGCAGACTACTCTTCTTTCACAGTATTTTTGAATTTTTATTCAACTCCTGTTTATGGCTTTAAAGTCAGTAGAAAATGCTTTTATCCAGTTCCTAAAGTAGACTCTGCTGTTGTAGTACTCAATCTAAAAGAAGCTCCAAACATTAACACAGAAGCATTTTTCAAACTTACCCGCACAGCCTTCGGACAGAGACGCAAAATGATGAGAGCATCTCTTAGTTCACTTTATTCCTCCAAGGATATAATGGAGGCTTTAGAAAAACTTGGAAAAAATCCTCTTTCAAGACCTGAAGAATTATCCCTCAATGAGTTTTTAGCTCTTTTTGAATTACTTAGCTCATGTTACTTAAATATACACAAATAAGTTTAAGAATTAGTTTGTGTATAGAAATGTATTTAATTGAATTTAAGGCTAAAATCAGTAATTTTTAGTCGATGGTCTTCCAAGTAAATCTTACAAGAAAGTTCTGTAGTAATTGTTATAAGTGGTTTAGATACAGCATCTTTTAGAGCTATTGAATCAAATACATCGATGGGTCTTTGGATCTTAACATCGAGGTATTCTTGCTTGCCCCCTATAGAGACTTGATTAGTTTCAAGTCTATTTTGTAATACTATTTTATGCCCTCTTGGAAGTTCCTCTTCAAGAAGCCCGCGCACAAGAAGAACACATTGTGTATAAAGAGAACTTAATCCAAAAATAGTATCAGTCCTTGATGAATCTTTATTACTTGCTGACAAGCAATCTTGCAATACTTCTATCCATTTTTTACTTATCTCTTCTTCACTAGCAAGTGATTTCTTAACATGAGCTGCAAATTTTTTTTGCAATTCTTCTGAAAAATTCTCTTCTGCCTGCTCTTTAAGGGTTCTCTTTGTCTTCTTATCTCTTTTATTCACAAACTCATTAATTGCACTTCCCAATTCTTGAGAAAACCATTCCGCATGCGTTATGCCAAATCCTTGAAGGCTATCATAGATCACTGCCTCTTTTGCATTTTGCAGCTCAACCTTATTCAAGGGCTCTTGAAATTTCTGAATATGACAAAGACGTCCGATACAATTAAGCGTTCTTACAAAAATATGGCCTATTTTATGCTTGAATTTATTCGATTTTGTCCTTTTAAGGTGGCGTACAGAAGCTGTAATACTCCTTTCAGAAACTGGATCAAACTCTTTTAAAACCATCCATCTGCTGACTCGGATGATCTGCTCAAAACACATCTTTTTATACCCGCGTTTTTTCATGGCACGGCGTGCATCTTCTACGATAATGCTATGATCGTGCCCCCAGCTTGCTTCAAACAATTCTATATCATCTTCCTTAGTCCCTATATAGCTTAGACAGGCATGAGAAAAGCTCTTCTTATCTGCTGGCAGATTCTTATGTCCACAAGATTTAACACTAACCTTTTCTAACATATACGCCCAGTCTTTTGGCGTCATTTCATTTAACTTCATACCTCAACCTTTTGCGACCCTTAAGCCACCAAAAAACACCCGTTATTACAGATATAATCCCTAGCAACAATGTTCCTCGTGCAACAACAGACCACTCACTTAATTTTCCAAGCTTACTTTTTAATGAAAACCAAAATGAGGGTTTAACATCGCTGTACGCAAGAAGAGGTATATCCGCAATCAATTTATCATCCGCTCTGTACAATAAAATACTTCCTACTTGATCATTTTCATGTACCGGTAAAATAAGCTCATTTTTCCATTGCAAAATAGCTTTAACATCCTGTTCTTCTGAAGGAAAATATTCTAGCTCAAAATCATTTACAAGATATGTTTGAAGCAAGGAAGAAGCTCCTTCAATTGCAAGTTGGTGCTGCTGCAATCCCTTTTTTAACATAGATTGCTTTACAGGTACTTCAGAAAAGGCTGCATTAAATAATGTAATCACATCCTGACAAGTTTCTTGCCTCTCATTACATGCAAGCACTACGGCTATCAAAGTTCGATCTCCTTCTCTTGCAGCAGCAACTAATGTATGCCCTGCATCTGATGTGTAACCATTTTTAATTCCGATTGCCTTTTCATAATAATAAGAGCCTTTTTTTAACAATAAATTTGATTGAGCAATAGGTCTTGCCGGCTGCTTGTTAGTTTTTGCGCATACATAATTTTTTTTGGCAACAATTTCTGAAAAAAGCTGAATTTTCATAGCTTCTCTTGCAATAAGAGCCATATCACGCGCTGATGTTTTATGGTCAGGGTGGTGAAGGCCATGTGGATTTAAAAAATGAGTCTCCTGACATCCAATTTCCTTTAAATAAGCATTCAAACCTTCTATAAAATGCTCTATAGACCCCTTACCAATATATTGAGCTACAATATTAGATGCATCATTTGCGGATGCAACTAATATGGCATGCAAAAGGTCTCTAAAAGGGAGTTCTTCCCCTTTTTTGATTCCAATGTGTGTTGAGCCTGTTTCAATCCAATATGCAGGTTTCTTATAATTGTTTTTTCTCTTCGCTGATGGCGTTATAGAGCCAATTGCATCTTGCTCTGCTACAAGCTTTGTATCCAACTCCTCTGGCTTTTGCTTTAATGCATAAAGAGCTGTTGCAATTTTGGTAATACTGGCTGGAAAATGTTGTGCGGATACATTTTTTTCAAAAAGGACCATTCCTGTATCCGCGTTAATTAAAATAGCAGATTCGGCTGAAACAGAGCAATTTAAGGGATCCGCGTGAATACATGCAATTAAAGCACAAGAAAGAAAACCACTTAAAGAAACAAAAAGGCTATCAAAAAAACGCATTTATTTTACACCACTACTAACCTGAGTTTGGGGTTTAAATTACTCAATCTTAGGGATCTTCTGGCAACTTTTCAATCTTTTTTGCTCGTTTATAGTTTTTAAATATGGACTTTTCAAAAATGATTAAAAATTTATCCAGAATCCCCTCTAACCTTGAGTCATTTAAACTCAAAACTCAGGTTACTAACTTAAACTTTGTATATATACACAAACAAGCTCAAAAATCAATTCTTGAACTTGTTTGTGTATACACAAGCGCTTCTTACAATGCAAATCCTGCGTTAAATAACTTAATAACATCTTGGTTTGCATTGCTTCTTTTTTTACAAAGAAGCACAACAGCAATCAAAGTGCGACCATCTTTTTTAGCAGCAGCCACCAATGTAGGGCCCGCATCTAATGTATAACCTGTTTTAATCCCAATTGCATATTTGTAATAGTCAGATCCTTCTCTAAGAAGAGAATTGCGCTGAACAAGACTACGACAAGGTTTTTCATTCGTTTCTTTACATACATAACTCTTTTTACATACAATATCGGCAAATAGCGGTATCTTCATCGCATTTCTTGCCATAATTGCAAGATCTCTTGCTGATGTTTGGTGCTTTGGGTGATGCAAACCGTGAGGATTTAAAAAACAAGTTTCTTTACATCCTATTTTTTTCAAATACAGATTCAAGTCTTTCATGAATTTATCAATTGAACCATCACCCACATATTCTGCCAATACATTAGATGCATCATTTGCAGAGCCCATCAACACTGCGTATAGCAAATCTTTAAAAGAAAGTTTCTCTCCTTTGCAAATCGAAATGTGAGTCGAGCCTGTCTCAATCCAGTATGACGGGAACTTATAATTATTTTTACGTTTTGCAGCAGGAGTTATAGTACCTATCGCATTTTGAGAAGCCTCTATTAAAGTATTTTGCTCTATTTTTTTTGCCTTTAATGCATAAAGAGCTGTTGCAATCTTTGTAAGACTTGCTGGAAAACAAGGCTTTGATGCATTTTTTTGAAAGAGAATTTCTCCACTATCAGCATCTATCAAAATAGCAGACTCTGACACAACCGTACATTGAGCCAATTTTAAAACTATTTTTGCATCTAAGGCAATCTGATAAAAACAGAAAAATAGGGTTATAGAAAAAATTCTAATCCATTGAATAATATACATTCCTTCAACCTAAACAAAATTCGTTAAAAATATTATTTGACTCAACAGCTATCTTTCTTTATAGATAGAAAAAAGTAAGGATAATAAGGTTAACGAGAATATAGGTAAACCATATGTTAGACCCAGTAGAATTAGAAACTACATTTAAAGAATTTATCAATCATTTAAATGAACAGATGCCCGACGGTATGATTGAAATTAACTTAGACTTACTCAACTCGCTCAACTTATTGGATGTTCATCTCCTAGACCATCATCTTCTCTTTTCATCCTGTACTGATCCTTTTTATATGGTAGAAACAGATGAAAAGCTCACTTTGTTTAATCAAGATTTTATTATCTGGATTCTTCCCCACCTTACAGAAAAATCTACAACCACTTATGTTCTGATAGCAAATAATCGACAAGAAAAACCAAAGCTTGAGCTTGTATTCTCTGCATCTGGAGTTTACAACTCATCAAAAATTGTTTTAAATACGCTCAATGCCTTTTTAGAAGAAATCAAAGAAAACGAGAGCATCATGGACAAAATTTCTTATCAGCCAGATATTCAGGATTAATTTTTTTGACCATCGTCAGAATATTTGCTCCGCCTTCTCTTTTATAGGAGACAGCGTCCATAAGTTGATGCATAAAATAGACGCCAAGCCCCCCTACTTTTCTCTCTTCAAGAGACAGATCTTTCTGAATTCTGTTTGCAAAGGTCTCGGGATTAAAGGGAATTCCCCAATCTTTAATTACTATTTCTATTTGATTTAACGCAGGAGATATGCAGACAATCTCAACTTTACCGGGACTTTCGCAATATGCATAATTAATCACATTTACAAGCGCTTCTTCAACAGAAACTTCAATTTGATGTCTTTCTTTACTTGTACATGCCATTTTTTTTAATTGAGCATTTATAAGCTCAAGCATACTAGGAAGCATTTCTAAAGAAGCTACAAACTGCAAGTTTTCCTCTCCTTATGTCAGAAAGATCCATATTCATCTCAAAGAAACATGTCTGTCAAGCTAAAAACTAGCATATACAAGGTAATCAACAATTTTTTTGGCTAAACTACGATGGAGTGGAGCTCTGGCTGCATCCACAGCTGCTGGCTTAAAATCCAATTGACCAAGCGAAAATGTTGTGTCATTTTGCGGGCTCGTTTCGGGAGCAAAATCGTAATTTATACTATCTGCAATACAAAAAGGACCGGCAATAACTTTTTTTGTCCTAAAATCCATAAGTTCTACCTTTGCAATAAGTGTTACTCTTTCCTCTGATGCAACAAGTCTCTTGCCCAGCTGATTTTCATACGTTCTCTCATAGCGATAGCCTATGGCGTCTTCTTTTCTATCTACAAAAGTCACACACAAAATATAATCTGCACAAGATGATACATATCTAAGTTCTGTGGTTCTACTAACTTGTTTGATAAGCTCTTGCGTAAAAGTCCCATCTAGATCACCTCGAACATAGGGGATCATGATTGTCTTATTTGTGTCTAGACAAGAAGAGCTTCCAAGCCTATATCCACAAGAGCAAAAAAATAATCCCACTACTAAAAATAACAAAAGCTTCATCACAGGAAGCCTAATCCCTTATCGGAGATTTTGGACCAAAAAGTATTTGCCATTCTTCAATTTTTTCTCTTGCAAGACGAGCATAAGATGTGCCAGGAAACTCTCTTACTGTCGTTGCATAATAAATGTATGCTGCATGAAAATACTCTGTTCTTTCATAAAACTGCGCCATTTCATAAAAGCCACTAGCATACAACTCCTCAATTTGACAAAATTGCTGTTCTACAACTTCAATTCTAGGATCCCCTGGAAAATCATTTCTAAATTTTTTAAGATTAAGAATAGCAAGGGCCAATAAGTCAGGATTATTTGCTTCCAGACTACTCTCTTTTAGGTAGCAACAAGAGACTCCTAAATAACTTGCAGGTGCCACAGGATGCCTTGGAAAACGCCTAATCACAGCTTGAAACTCTTCTGCACTTTCACGAAAATTACACATCTGTAACAAAAGAACTGCTTTACTATACAGTGAAAGTACGGCTATATCATCATTTGGCAACGTTGTTGCGATTTCATCATAGATATCTAAGGCCTCTTTTTCCGCAGAAACCCACTGAGGAAGCTTTTTAAAACCAAAAAGATGCTTACATGCACCCATACGAAACTTTTCTGCTATACAAAATTTATAGCGCAAAGCCTCTTCAAAATATCTTGGCGTACAATTATCCCTTAAATATGCAGAAAATGCCTTATTAGCTTGTTCATAATCAGAAAGCTCAAAATAAGAAATACCTAAATAAAACCTTGCATCATTCGCCATAGACGCATTGGGATAACGATGAATGAATTCAACAAAGGCAGCTACTGCTCGTCCCCAATCTTTATCATTATAGGCCATGCATCCTTTTTCGTAGATTCCACCTGCAAATAATTGCGAAGGAACACCTTGAACGTCATTGCTTTGAATATTATTAGTTTGAGATTCTTGTAGATCACTATTTAAAGGGGTATCTGCCTGAATCTCCACCAAAGCGCAACAAATCACTAAGGCACTAAATATTAATGATTTAAAAAATTGCATACTCACCACTATCATCCCAACATCATTTCAACTCTTAATTACTGGCAACCTAAAGACTAGATTGGTAAGCATTATCCCTTGCTAAAGCGTTAATTGCAAAATAAATCAATGACTTTCCACACGAACTACTGCCGACACTTGCTCTAATTGTTTAATTAATTGATCATTCACTGTGATTCCCCAAGAAGAATCAATAAAAAGAGCTCCAACCACTTTATGATCTCTTTGAAAGTCTATGTGTACAGACATACTACCTGCTGACGAGCGAAACAATTCTTTTATTTGTAAGATATGGCTTAGACGAATCATATCTATATTAATAACTACTTTCATAGGCTTTACTAATTTTGAGGGTTCATTTTTTTCTTTAGATGATACCGATTGTGGCTTGGATTTAGAAGCAAAACCTTTGGTAATATAAGCTTTTGCCTTATCATAGGCTAAGTCACATGCAAGTATTGTTTCTTCTTTTACGCTTGTTAAATCATCAAACCAACGACAAGAAATTTTTGACGCACTTTCCCTTTTATCCACCTGTAAAACAGCATACAGTAGCTGATTTTCTTTAAGAAGATGTGCTTTTTCTTCATATAAGTCCGACCATATGGGCATTTCAAAGCGATCTATTCCATCGCTAATTTCAGTAATTGCGAACTTACGTTGTGTTTTTTGCGCGGTGCGTATCTGAACAGATTCTAAAATAAATGCGGAACGAAACACTGTATCATGCGGCATATTTTCAATTTCACTTAAAGAAACACACGCCAATCGCCTTAAAATATCTTTATAGGTATCCATAGGATGGCCTGTTAAGAAAAATCCTAGCAACTCCTTCTCTCTAGTTAGCACTTGCAACTTAGAAAGCTTTTGTCGTATAGCAGGCTCAGCCAAAAAATGCTGCTCTTCTGTATCACCAAGCAAAGAAAAAAAGGTCATCACACCTTTTTTTGCATCCTTTTGTTCTTTTAAAGCTGACTCATACATAGGCTCAATACTTTCTTTAAGAGCTTCTCTTTGCCATCTAGTAAAATCAAAAGCTCCAGCTTCTACCAGGCTTTCTATGGCCTTTTTTCCCACACGCTTCATATCGATGCGTTTAAAGAAATTGTAGAAGTTAGTGTACACACCTTTTTGCGCACGCTCTTGAATAATAGCATCAACAACCGCACTACCTATGCCTTTAATTCCAGTCATTGCAAAACGTATTCCAGAAGCAGCTGCAACAAACTCAATTTCAGCCTCATTGACATCAGGGGGCAAAATATCAATAGAAAGCGATTGACACTCCCTTATAAATTTAGCAATTTTTGTAACATCATCTCTATCACAGGTCATAAGGGCTGCCATCCATTCTTCTGGATAATGGGCTTTTAAATAGGCTGTTACATATGTCAAATACCCATAGGCTGCAGCATGAGACTTATTAAAACCATAGGCTGCAAACTTCTCCATCTTATCAAAAATGCGCATTGCTGTTTCTGTATCAATATTATTTTTAAAGCACCCTTGAACAAATTTCTCTCTTTGTTTACCCATTTCAGCCATGTCTTTCTTACCCATAGCACGGCGTAAAACATCTCCCTCGCCAAGAGAATAATTTGCAAGCTTCTGAGCTATTTGCATGACCTGTTCCTGATAGACCATAATTCCATAGGTCTCTCTTAAAATCTCTTCCATCCAAGGATGATCGCTCTCAATCTCTTCCTTACCATGTTTACGATTAATAAAAGAGGGTATCATATCCATAGGGCCTGGACGATAGAGCGAGAGAACCGCAATAATCTCTTCAAACTTGTCAAGGTGCAAATTTCTTGCAAGTTCTTGCATTCCACCAGATTCCATCTGAAATATGCCCAATGTTTTACCTTGATTCAAAAGAGAGAATGTTCCTTTATCATCTAAGGGCAAATTAACCCAATCAATTTTAACTCCTTTATACTTTGCGATAGAATCTACGGCTTTTTGAATACATGTAAGCGTCTTAAGACCTAAAAAATCTATCTTCAACATACCTACAAGCTCTACTGGCTTCATAGAATATTGCGTTGCCGCAATAGAAGAATCTTTAGCGTTACAGAGTGGAATATGGTTTGTTAGCGGATCCCCACTGATAATGATACCAGCTGCATGGATACCTGTATTGCGAATCGAGCCTTCCAACTTTTTTGCAAGGGAGATAATTCGTTTTGCATCTGAATCCTCTTGAGAAAGCCTATAAAGATCTGGATCAGTATCTAAGGCCTTTTCTAAGGTCATATTTGGATCTTCAGGAACTAATTTGGCAATCTCATTTACCTTAGAAAGCGGAATATTAAGCACTCTACCAATATCCCTGATTGCCATTTTTGCTTTCATTGTACCAAAAGTAATAATCTGAGCAATATTATCCTTGCCATACTTCTGTAAAGTATAATCGATCACTTCTGAGCGTCTATCCATGCAAATATCCACGTCAATATCAGGGTAAGAGATACGCTCGGGATTAATAAACCTTTCAAAAAACAAATTAAAACGCAAAGGCTCAATATCAGTAATACCCACCAAGTAACAAACGATAGATCCAGCTCCAGAGCCCCTTCCAGGCCCCATTGGAATGCCTTTTAACTTTGCCCAATTAATAAAATCATACACAATGAGAAGATAATCACTCATTCCCTTAGATATAATAAGATCAAGTTCATAAGCCAAACGATCCCTTACAACTTGTAAAGGATCTTTTTCAGGGTATTGTTCAGCTACTTTCTCTAATTTTTTTATATCATATCTTTTAACAATACCTTCTTCACAAAGGCTTTTCAAATATAAAGCCACCGACTTTGCTTGCTCTTCCTTAGTAAAGCCATCATGAAAATCTGGCGGAATATAAATAGGGTAATGTTTAGTTTTAAAATCCAACTCTACATTGCATTTGTTAGCAACTAGCAATGTATTTGACAAGGCTTCCGGAACGTCATGAAAAAGCTCTCCCATCTCCTCTTGTGACTTAAAATACACCTCATGAGATGGATATACGCGTCTTTTTGGATTCGGAACACACCTTTTTGCATTTCCAAGAGAATCCCTCTCCCATATTTCACAAGTTTCTCCTGAAGCAATATTTAACAAGATCTCATGAGCTTTCCAATCTGCACGATCTATATAATGACTATCATTTGTAGCAACAAGTGGAATGCCAAGCTTTTTAGATGCCTCTATGAGAAGGGTGTTTACTTTTTCTTGCTTCTCAATAAAATCAACATAGTTTTGATAAAGCCACGTTTCTTCTCCCAAACCATCTATAAGAATGTTCTCATCACTCATTCGATGCCGCTGAATCTCTAAATAATAATCCTCCTTAAATAAATCTGAAAACCAACTAATTTCCTGTATTAACTCTTCATGACTAGAATGTAACGCTTTTTCTGCAACACTACTACTCAAGCAAGCCGACAAACAAATAATCCCTTTAGAGAATTGTTTTAAAACTTGCTTATCGATGCGTGGATGATAATAAAAGCCTTCTAAATATCCTATAGACGATAATTTACAGAGGTTATGATAACCTTCTAAATCTTTTGCAATAAGAACTAAATGATGAGCTGTTTTTCCAAATGAAGATTTTGCTTTCTCAAAGCGGGATGAAGGAGCAACATAAACCTCGCAACCGATCAGAGGCTTTACATTTACCCCCTTACATGTTTTAAAAAAATCCACTGCTCCAAAAAGATTTCCATGATCTGTCAAAGCAACAGCTGGCATGGCATAAGCTGCAGCCTTTTCGGCTATATCCTTAACAGATGCTGCTGCATCCAATATAGAATATTGTGAGTGAACATGAAGAGGGACCCAATCCATTCTAGTCATGCTTTAGGGTTTATTTTAATAGACCAAAGCGGCATAAGCACAAGTGTTGCAATCAAGCCACAAACACTTAAAATGGTAAAATAGTCTACCCAGCCCCAATCGCGAATCACAATACCTATTGGAAAACCCGCTGATGCAGCCCCAAGATAAGCAAAACACCCAACAAAGCCTGTTGATGTTGCTGCTGCTTTTTTATGCGAAAGCTCTGCTGCTGCAACACCTATCAACATTTGTGGGCCAAATATACAAAACCCAATGATAAACAACATTGTAGCATCCCAGTGTGTATATCCTAATAAATGAAAACCCGCTGGGATCTTGTAGAATAAATAAACTCCTACCAAAGCCCCTAAAGTAAAAAGAACGTTGATAGGCCCTCTTTTTCCTGCGCATATTTTATCAGATGACCAACCAGCAGTAAGACCACCTAGAAAACCACCCAATTCAAAAAGAGAAACTGAAGCTGCAGCACCAATTTGCGAATATCCCTTTTCTTTTACTAAAAATAACGCTGTCCAATCATTAATAGCTGTCCTAATCACGTAAACAAAAAAGTACGCGATAGCCAAAACCCAAATGTACTTATTCTTTAACACATATTCGACAAGGATTTCTTTTACCGACAACTCTCTTTCTACCACATCTTCGCGCCTACCTGGATAGTCATTACGAAACTTTTCAATGGGAGGAAGTCCTAAAGACTGTGGCGTATCTCTCAAACGATTGATAATAAAAAAGCCAAGCAAAATACACATACAGCCAGGAATAAACATAGCAGCACGCCAGCCCCACAACTGGGCTGCATAGGCTGCAATAAACGGTATGAGAAATCCACCAATATTATGGCTTGAATTCCAAAGCCCCCACCAAGTTCCTCTTTCTTTCTGCGAATACCAATGAGTTAAAAGCCTTGCACAAGGAGGCCATCCCCAACCTTGAAACCACCCATTCAGCCCCCAAAAAAGAGCAAAGAAGAAGAGGGAAGAAGACATACCAAAAAATAGGTTCATAACACCTGTAAGAATAAGTCCTATCCCCATAAAAAAACGAGGGTTTGACTTATCTGAAAGAATACCGCTTGTAAATTTACTAACCCCATAGGTTATGGCAAGAACCGTACCTAAAAAGCCAAGCTGACTCTCATCAAAGCCCAAGTTTTCCATAAGGGCTGGCATGGCAAAAGTATAGCTCTTTCTTGTAAAATAGTAAAAAGCATACCCGATGTACATCGTATAAAATATACGAAGTCGCCAGTACTTGTATTGCTTTTTTACAATTTCCTCGTCTTGAATTTCTTTTAGGTGCGGTGCTGGCTTGAAGACATTCCATACGGTACTCACGTTCACACTCCTAAAAAATACAACATATCAAAACACCACTTCTTAAACTTGGTTTATACGTAAAGATTACTAAACTTCTTGTAAGAAGTCTATACCCAAATAGATTGAAAATTTGGTTTTTGGCTAACAAAAAAACTTCTAATCGTTTAATCTAAATGCAAGAAATCTTTACCCCTAAAATTATGTCTAGCAAGAACCAATCCCCAAAAAAATTTTCCGACGAAGAAATTATTCATTTAATTCATTCTGTCAATATAAACTCATCTAAATGCCCAGCAGACACTCCATCTCCCTCTGAGAACTCTTTTTTTGCTGAATCTTATGACATACCAACTAAAGCATCACCATCATGGCATTCTAAATTAATGATTCCAGTAGCCTTTGCTATCTTTATTTGCAGTGCACTCTACCTTTACAATACCAATCAAAAAAATACACTTCCTATCATCCAAAATTATTCAGAATCTCACGCTGCAAATAAAAAAAAGCTCCTGCTATCAAATGCTCCACTTGGCTATCATCAGCTTGCAACAACATTAAAGGCCCTTGCAAAGACACGTACCGACTCACTCAAACAAGCAGACAATGACCTATCTTTTCTACTAAAAAAAAATCAAACAGAAACACTTACAGATTTTACAAAGCTTTTCAACCACTGCATGGATGCATATGCCTTAGCAGAGAAAGAACAGCATCAGTTTATAGAACAAGAACTAGATCATGTTTTTAGTGAAATTAACCCTACAACTTATGAACACTTAGAACTTTTTCTATTGCTCGTAATTGACTCTAAATTGGAAACTTACCTCTCATCTTCCTTACTTAAAAAACTAAAAGCATCTATTCCTATCAACCCTAAAAGCATTAAACTCAATATGCAAGCTATACATAAACACTTGATCATTGAAAAATAATTTTTATTTTCTATAGAGTGAAATATATCCAAACAAGGAAAATCACATGCTATTAAATAAAATTTTATCTTGCATAATCTTCATGCTCGCTACAAATGTTCAAGCCCAGACCAATAACTCCATTACAAGAAATGATCTCAATGGAGCTGTTACGCAGAAATTTATAGAACTAGAAGGACAAGTAAGTAGCCCACGCTTGCAAGCTGAGGCCTCTGGTTTATTGTTTAATGGATCTTCCTACTTTACAGGCGAAACTTATCAAAATTTAAATAGCCCTAATAGTACTCCAGAAGTAGATCTGGCACAAGCAATTCAAAAAACACTTCTCTCTTTAAAAGAGCGAAATATCAATCCTCTCAAGTACAATACTGCTAGTGAATTATACGCAGCATACCCAAGATCCGACATCAATATTCCCAATCAAACAGCACTTACCACGGTTTATAACGCCTCAAAAGATCCTGAAATAAAACTTGCCATAAGCGGCGCCTACCGCACATATCCAACAGAGAAACTCTCTCTCTTCATCATCGGGATTTCAGGCTTGCAGCCTAAAGATTTATCTTCTGCTAAAAACCTTGATCCCATCTTCAATGCCGTTGATGCCTACTCAAAATAGAGCCATTCCCAAAAAGGAGCAGATATCTCATGAAATACCTTGAGCATTTTTTGCACTCAAAGCCTTCTCCTGGGCATTTTGAGGGATCTGCCCCCAAGATCCTTTCCATCGAATAGGATCTTTTGCAGGAACACTATCACACCCTACCTAAAAGAAGAATCTGGAAGGCTATCCACTACCTTATGAAGCACTTTTTTGCTAGTTTCTGCAACACTAACAATCGATGAGCCTATCGAAGGACCCACTGCCTGCATGGAAGAATTAGTTGCTGCTTCTACACTCGTACTAATAGACGCAGCCATCACACACCCGCTTCCAGGCAGGGAAGACTCCGCAGCCGCGCTCACTGCCGCTACACTTGCAGTTCCTGCAATATCCAAAGAAAACTTAACTCCATCTTTTACTACCGTAGTCACTGCTGGAACGACCCGATCAACTGCTCTATCGGCACGATCTTTCATAGCACGCCTTAAAAAACCAACATCTACTACTGCAGGTCGAGAATTACTTCCAGATGCTCCATGAGCCATAAACACCTTCTTTTCTTGTTAAATTATAAGAGAATACAGCGAGACGTATCCTCGAGATCTTTAGGATAAGATTTAGCACCATTCCTATATTCTACAGGGGCAGTAAATAACATTCCACCATCATCTAGCCATATGTTTGCCTGCGATAATACTCCTCTTGCCCATGTAATGCAATTTTCTACAGGTCTTGAACTACTTCCAACTTCTCTTTCTGCATCCACAAGTGCTGCATTAGATCCCCTTGCATTAAAAAAAACAGCAACATCGCCTTGTTCTTGAAGAACAATTTGTTCCTGTATAAAGCTTCTCATACGTGCTACATCAGATTTACGAACATGCCAGGTATCTGCCCTCTCTTCACACCTAAATTGATCTGGCGAATCTATTTTTATATGCTCCACAAGGCCTGGTGCTGTATTAAGTGGTATTGTTTTGGTAGGACGATCCTTAAGTCTCAAATGAGCTTTATACATACAGTATTGCCCCTCTTCCATAGTTTCGATAATAATCGCCGCATGTCCATACCAATGTTTTTTATCTGTATTAACCAAAGAAACAACCCACATATTATTATCGATAGGCCTCGTTGGATCTAATTTACTAGAAGCGACAAGAGTAGGCTTTAAAAGAATAGAACACAACGGGTGATTGATTACAGACGTGTTTACATGCTCCAAGGAAAAATTACCTAAAAATTCAATGAAAAAACGGTTATAATCCGACACAGAAGGCAATGCATTAAAATCACTCACTGGACACGGAGAATGAGATAATGCCTTATATATCTTCTGTATACGGATGTTCTCTTGTTGAGAGCATTCTTCTCGAAATAATGCTGTGTGAAACCCTTCAACAGTTGTAGTTATTGATTTGAAATTTTTAGGTTCTCTTGGTTCATGTTTACAGCCTGTTATTCCTAATGATAAATCTACACGATCTCTTACTGCCATCGTATAGCGGTCCACATAATAGTTTCTTTCAAAAAATGTGTTATTTGAAAGAAATGCCACACCAAAAGGCGCATAACTTGTCGTTCTCCTAGCTTTATCAAATAACTGCCATATAAGTTCATCGTCGTGCTCCAATACAGTCACATTTTTATCTTCCCAAGACCAACTCCGAGATGTAAAAGAGGGAGGCATGAAGGAAACACCTTCTTGTATATCTCTCTTACTCGATATAGTAAAATTAGGTACCATTTCCTCTATAAGTACCTCAACAAGTTCATCCGTAATGAGAACATCTTCTGAAAAAGATATGGGGCCTCGCTGCTTCACCTCTCCCAACTGATTTAAAATTATATAATCCAGACCGTCTATTTTTCTAATAAGGCAAAATACTTGATATCCATAAATCCATTGATGGATAAGTGTTTCTCCTTCAAGTAAGGGCGAATCAAATCTTATCCTCGAAGGAGGAAAAGGGGAACATTCTACTTTAAAAATGATATCCTTACCATCTGGACTCCAGTCACAGCGCTGGACTATTCCTTGCGACAAAATATGCTGGGTAACTAGTTGTTTTGCTTCATTAATCACAGATCCATCAACAGAGATGGGCCTTTCAACAGAAGTAGGAATCTCTGAAGTACTTCCTTGCCCCTCCTCTTCAGCAATTAACCGAAACATAAGGTCTAAGTGAAAAATCACTCCTTTGGTTCTGTAATCAGCTAAGGTCTTTTTGCTTACTTCTAGAGACAACCATTCATTTTGACCTTTGCTCTTAGCTAGTTTGATTAAGAGACGCATGACATCCACGTGAGGGTAAATACTTGCACTGTGCAAAGCTGTAGTTCCATCCTGAGCTAACTGAAATAGCCAATCGATTCTTCCCTCTTCTTCAGCCATTTCGATTAATTTATTGATCACAGATAAGCGACCTTGCCGACAAGCAAAATAGAAAGAAGTCTGCTTCCCCATCCTCTCTCTTACTTGAAAAATTAAATTTTTATTAGACTTAAGATTGGCAACAATTTCTTCAAAAGCTTCCGGCTCACAATAGACTTCGGGATAGATAAAGAGTATTTGACTTGATAATACACGCTTTAAAATAGCATTGATATCAGCAATAATTTGTACATCAGAAATTTTAGAACGTGAATATTCCTTAATACGACCCGCAAGAATGACCTCTTCTATTAAGATTCCTTCGTTTTTAAAGTCTATATTTTTAAAAAGATAAAATATTTTGGGCACAACACCCCCTTCTAAGGCCATGTGGCATGGGATGATCTGAACGAGGTAGTCTAACCATTGATCCGGTACAAACTTCTTCTGTATACCTTTTATATCTAATAAGAGGAAACCTGAATCATACAAAGAATGGATCCTATCTAACTCTCTCACAATACCAGCCATATCTATACCTCAACGATTTATACACAGACTGTAAATTTTCATTAAAGTTTTATGCAAGAAAAAACAAAGCTATACACATCATAAATGCAGAAAAGTTTACGTACCCGTATGCACATCTTAATTACCCATAAGTCAAATTTTCCCAATTGAAAAGCACTCTTCAAGTATTTTTTCATCTTCCAAAAACCTCCCAAGCAATGGCAAAATCTACCATTCTTGCCATCCCCTTCCACATCGTTTTTACACCTGGAGGTTCAGACCCTTTTTGGTTAATATACACAAACAAGCTGAAGAATTGTTTGTGTATAAAAGAGCTCTTTACTCTTTATCGCAATCATTTTATAATCCCCTGCTTGCCTGTCTAGTAATTGAGTTATATTTATGAGCATTGCCATCCCCAAGGGAACATATGATATTCTGCCAGTTGAGCCGGATGTAAATTTTTCTTGGAGACAATCACGCTTTTGGAATTATTTGGAAACAACCATTTGCACCCTTGCCAAAAGTTACGGGTTTCAAGAAGTACGTACTCCACTCTTTGAACGTACAGAATTGTTTCAACGAGGCGTTGGTGATAGTTCTGATATTGTTTCTAAAGAAATGTATACTTTTGAAGACAAAGCTGGCAGATCTATGTCTCTTAGACCAGAGATGACTGCTTCTGTAATGCGTGCATTCATTGAAAAACAGCTTCATTTACAGTCGCCTCTTCACAAGCTCTTCTACATAGGCCCCATGTTTCGCTATGACAGGCCACAAGCTGGAAGGTATCGCCAATTTCATCAATTTGGTGCAGAAGCCATCGGAAATGGATCTGAAGAGCAGGATGTAGAGATAATTGACCTACTTTATTCTCTTTATGAATCTTTAGGTCTTAAAAATTTAACACTCCATATTAATTCTGTTGGCGATTCTAACTGCAGGGGAGCATTTAGACAGGCCCTACAAGATTTTTTAACTCCCGTTGCAGCCAAATTATCACCAGATAGTCAAATACGTCTTAAAACTAACCCTCTTCGTATTCTAGACTCAAAAGATCCTGCTGATCATGCTCTGTTAGAGGAGGCGCCATCCCTTAAAAATTATTTAAACGATGAGTGCAAATCTAACTTGGAAAAAATCTGCAATCTTCTTACGCAGCTCAACATTCCCTTTAATGTTAATGCAAAGCTAGTAAGAGGTCTCGACTATTACAATAAAACTGTATTTGAGATCACATCAGGAGAACTTGGTGCTCAAAATACAATAGGAGCAGGCGGGCGCTATGATGGCCTCATTAAGACTCTGGGGGGCCCAAATCTTCCAGCTGTCGGCTTTGCAACTGGCATTGAACGCATTTTACAAACATTAATTGCACAAAATGCGTATCTTCCAGTCCGCCAAGGCCCCACTTTATTTATTATCGCACTTGGTGCATCTGCAAATACATACTGCTTTACACTCCTTAAACAACTGCGACAAAATGGGATTTTTGCAGAAATGGACTTTAGCGATAAAAAACTTAAAGACAAACTTCGCTATGCAGATTCACTTAAAGCCAAATATTCTCTTGTTATTGGCGAAAATGAACTGCTTTGCGATAAGGCAGAACTAAAAGAAATGCAAACACATACTACAGAAACTGTTACACTCTCTTGCCTCATTCAAAAATTAAAATCATTACCTTAAGTATTATAGAAGGGTCCTATGTTTGACTATAGAAGAACTCACACCTGCAGTGAGCTTAATAAATCTCACGCAAACACTTTCGTTACATTATCTGGGTGGGTACACAGACGAAGAGATCATGGTAACTTAATTTTTATCGACTTAAGAGATCGTTACGGTATCACACAACTTGTTTTTGACCCAAAAGTTAATGAAGACCTTTGCATAAACGCCTCAAAACTTCGCTCTGAATGGGTTATCTCCATAAAGGGCAAAGTCTCTCTTCGAAAAGATGGCATGCATAACGCCAAAATGGCAACGGGCGACATCGAAATCGAAGTCTTAGAATTGGAAATCCTATCCAAAGCAAAGACCCCACCATTCTCTATTTCTGATGAAACTATCGATGTTAATGAAGAACTACGCCTAAAGTACCGCTACCTTGATCTAAGAAGAGGTGATATTGCAAATAAGCTAATTCTTCGACATAAAGCAACTCTTGCAATTCGTACATTTTTAGATTCTTTGGGCTTTTTAGAAATCACGACCCCCATACTTGCAAAATCTACACCTGAAGGGGCAAGAGATTATTTAGTGCCATCTAGAGTGCATCATGGACACTTTTATGCGCTGCCCCAATCTCCACAGATCTTTAAACAAATTCTCATGATTGCAGGCCTAGATAAATACTTTCAAATAGCCACTTGTTTTAGAGATGAAGATCTTCGTGCCGATCGCCAACCAGAATTTGCTCAAATTGATATAGAAATGAGCTTTGTCACGCCAGAAGAAGTCTTTAAAACTGTAGAAGGTCTAATTAGCAGTGTATTCATGCACTGCCTCAACACAAAAGTTCCAACTACTTTTAAACGAATGACTTTCCATGAATGCCAAGAACTATACGGAACGGACAAGCCCGACTTGCGCTTTGCCATGCCCTTTATTCGCTTAGATGACGTTGCAAAAGACTCAACAGCTCCTTTCTTTCATGAAACCCTAAAAAATGGAGGCATCATAAAAGCGATATGTATCCCTTCTGGTCACGACCTGTCAAGAAAAACACTGGATGAATATGCTGTCTTTGCAACTAAATTTGGCCTTCAAGGTACTTATTACACAAAGCTCACCGATGAGGGGCTCTCAACTGGTATTGCAAAATTTTTCGATGAAACAATACAAAAAAAACTGATCGAACAGTGTAAAATGCAGCCAGGAGACTTATTACTTCTTGTTGAAGGAAATGAAAAACAGGTTAACCAAACACTCGATCATTTAAGAAGACGTATTGCAAGAGAGCGAGGGCTTATTGACTTTACTCGCTTTGAATTTCTATGGGTAACAGATTTTCCTCTTTTCAAATGGAATGATGAAGAAAATTGTATCGAAGCAGAGCATCACCCCTTTACTTCACCTTCTCTTGATGACCTACACTTAATTGAGACAGATCCTTTGAAAATGCGCTCATCGAGCTATGATCTTGTTTTAAATGGTTATGAGCTTGCTTCTGGATCACAACGTATCCACAGCGGTGACCTTCAAGAAAAAATATTTAAATATTTGAAACTTTCAGAAAAAGAAATTACCGAACGTTTTGGATTTTTTATTGAAGCTCTAAAATATGGCACACCACCCCATGCAGGAATTGCCCTTGGCCTTGATCGCCTCGTTATGATTTTAACAAAAACAGAAAACATCAAAGAAGTTGTTGCCTTCCCAAAAACACAAAAAGCATGTGACTTGATGACGGAAGCACCATCAACTGTTTTGATGAAACAACTTAATGAATTAAAAATAAGCATTGAAAAAGAATAAATATTATAGGACTTAAACTATGCTAAAAAGACGCTTATCTTATCTTGCAGCTCTGATAATTACACTATGCTCATCTCTTGCATACTGTACAGAGCCTGTTGAAAAACCTAATGAAAACAAAGAAGAGCCAACTCTAGATGCAGGCCTTGTTTCTGAAGCCTTTGGATTCTATATGATGCAAAACCTAGACAATTCCGGATTGCATTTAGATATAGCTCGCATCATCCAAGGCATGAATTTATATACCGATAAAAAATCAGCTCCTCTTAATGAAGATGTTTATGAATCCTCCATACTCGCTCTGCAAGAACAATCCCTCAACCAACTTGCGGACAAAAACCTTCAAGAAGCAGAAAACTTTCTAAAAGAAAATGCCAAAGCTGAAGGTGTTGTGGAACTTATTCCCGGAAAATTACAATACAAAATTATTCAGCAGGGGACCGGTGAAGAGGTAAAACCACATTCTACCCCCACAATCCACTATACAGGAAGATTTGCTGACGGAACTATTTTTGGATCTTCTCTTGACACTGATGAGCCCATTAACCTACCCCTCGATCAAACCATACCAGGCTTTTCAAGTGGTCTTGTTGGTATGAAAGAAAAAGAGATACGCACTCTATTCATTCATCCAGATCTTGGATATGGTACTTCTGGCCAATTACCTCCCAATAAACTTTTAATCTTTGATGTAGAAATTGTCAGCGCAACACCTCCAAAGGAAGAGCCTGAGAACAAGTGAAGATTGTTCTCTTTCGGCCACAAATCCCACAAAATGCGGGTAATATTGTAAGAACCTGCAAAATAACAGGGGCGGACCTTATCTTCGTTCGCCCTCTTGGATTTAGCACATCTGATCGCTGGTTAAAACGCGCAGGCCTTGACTACTGGGACGGTGTGTCTGTTGAATTTATCGATAATTTAACAGAATATATCGAATCTTTAGAAAAAGATAACACCCCCTTTTATTTCTTTTCTAGTAAAGCAAAACAGCGCTACACAGACATTGCCTACTCCAAGAACGCACACCTCATTTTTGGCTCAGAAACAAGTGGTCTTCCACAAGAATGCCACGAAAAGTGGGCCCCTCATTTTGTCAGCCTTCCCATGAAAGAGGGTCGCTCATTAAATTTAGCAAACAGTGTAGCCATTGGGCTCTATGAAGCCTGGAGACAGCAGGACTTTTTGTAATTTTATTGCAATAATTCTTAATATAACGCCAGCTCGATTTTCAACTATCTGCTAATCAATAACTTGAATAGTTAAAACACGGAGACGCGGAGACACGGAGATTTATCATTTATGATGCGTTCACCGTCTTATAAAATTATTGGAGCAGCTATTGAAGTCCATAAGGTGCTTGGAGGGCCTGGTTTGCTTGAAAGTGTATATGAGTCTGCATTATGTCATGAATTGTCGTTGCAAGGATTGCAAATTCAAACACAAGTCCCTGTAAATGTAACAT
>JARLHF010000015.1 GCA_031292375.1 Chlamydiales bacterium | reverse complement strand
TCAAAGCCCTATTAACTTCATTGTTAATATATTTGCAGGGTTAATTGCTTATACATTACAACCCAAAAAACCAGCTTTAAATTTTAATGAACAAGAGCTTAAGTTGTTAACAATAACCTAGTTAAAAATCGAGCTGACGTTTAATAATGCCAAGCTGTAGATCCTTGAGGTTAGCTTGATGGCAAATTCGATCATCAAATGGTACTTGATTTGCCAGCTCATGCAGCTGGTGGATATCTTTTGTTTGAGCCTTTACAGTTGTTGAGTTTCGCCTTATGAAATATGAATTGATGTCATTTGCAAAAGCACAAATCGTATGGATGACCTCCTCTGGATTCCACCCTTTTTTAAACTCAAGACGTTCCCATTCAACGATCTGTCCTTTTAATAACTCATCAACATTAATTGGCAATGCTGTCATACTTTGGCCTTGTTTACATTTGCATCAAGTTCTTAAGGCAGTGGCAAGCCACTGTTTACTAAAGCTGCGGCTTAAGCCGCAGCACTCGAATTATTTAGGGCAGAGGTTTTCTTCTGCTGTAAAGTATGTACCTGATTTACGCAAGCGCTTGAAAGATACATTTGTATAGCGCAAATCGTTTTCTTTTGGAAGTATGCCGTTTACAAGTATGCCCAAGCGTCTGTGGTTGCTTCTCCCGAGAAATTCCTTGGCAAAGCTTGTAAATTCATCATAAGAAAGCTCTCTTAAACTTTGAATGCGATCTTCTAAGAAGTTAAAGTTTCCATCATAGTCAAATGCAAGCACTTCTAGCTTAGCCGTCATTTCTAAAAGGCTTTTAGGAGATTTGCTAAGTTCTATTACCTGCGCATCTCTTATAGTTTGAAAACGCTCTTCTGAAAATGCTGTAGAGGTGAAATTTTTTAAGTTATTCTCAAAGAATAGCTCAAAGCGAGAAAGCAAGCTTACAGTATCGTGAGTATTGGATTGTACAAAGAAGAGAGCGCATAATTCTCTTTCGATCTCTTGGTTAAATGAGTTTACTAGGTAGCCTGTTTGTTGCTTTGTTCTAAGCTCATCAAAGAAAGGTGCTTCTAAGCCCTTAGAAAGGATTTGTAGGGCGCTGCGTTTTTTTAATGAATAACAACCATCTTGAATTAAGAGTAGAGTGGCATTGCCATACTGTTCAATTTCTTTAGTATAGCTGTAAGGACCATTTTCTGGATTAAGTTGCAGTACTTTTCTTTTTGCTATAGAGCCAGTAGGAAGTGGGGTACTACTTAATATACTTTGCAAGTCCTGGTTTAGTGCAAGAGCATCATCTTTGTTGATATTTCCATAGATAAGACATTCTGTGTACGTTTTTGCATAGAGCGTATTGACAAATTTTATCATGTCCTCTCTGGAGACATTTGCAAGGGCCAATGCTCTTTTTTCATCTGTAATAAAATTTTCATAAAGAATTGACTTCAAAATTTCTTGAGATTGTTGTAGAGGAGGATCAAGAGATGTGTTTGCGTACTCTTTTTGCAGAGAGTCTTTTAGTATTAAGAAATCTTCTTCTGATAGATTCAAGCTTTTTAAAGATTTTAACATCTCTTTAAAAAATAGAGAGGCTTTTTCGCTGTATCCATAAATGCTTATAGACAAGCCATCTTCAATGGGTTGAGTGCTAAAATGTAGGTCTGCAAGTAATCCTTGGTATGAAATAGGTGAAAGCATGTAGTCAAGTGCTTTAAGATAGAGGTCTGTAAGCGCTGCAAGCTTTGCATTTCCCGGCTTTTTGGCTGCTGTATGGATGCGAAAGGAGGCTGCCACTTTGGGTATTAGGTACCGCATATCTTCTGCGTAGTATAGCTTAGAATGCTCATCCATAAGGATAAGCTCTGGCTTTGCAAGTACTGAGGAGTGAATTTCTGTAGGAGTTTCTATTAAACTTAAATGTTCTGGTACAAAGGGATTAATAGGGGGAAGTGTTATTTTAGGATTGGGCTCTGCATTCTTCCAATCTAAAAGAGTGCTCTTTTTGATAGGTACGATTGCATACTCTGCTTGCATCCAGGGTTCTTTGGTAGTGGGTACAACGTGTGTAAGCTCTTGTTTTGCAAGAACGAAATATAAGCAATTTTCTGGTGTCAGTTGGTTAAGAAGATCTTGGATATCTTTTGGGTCATATTTAGTAGGGATTACTGTTTTTAGTGGATAGGTTGCAATGGGCTCATCAACCATTTTTTCTGCATCAGACATGACGGCAGAAAAGACATCTTCTCTTGATTGGTATTCATAGGCAATTGTTGCCAGCTGCTTCATCTCATTGTAGAGTGCTTGTGGGATATTTTCTTTTTTAAGACGAGCAATTGCTTCATAGCAATACTTGATAACTCTATCAACTTCTTGTACACCTTTGTCTGTAAGGGCGATATCCAATGTAAAAAGTATGCGAGGTCTTTGCAAGGAAGATCCTGTAGAAAGTTCTTCTGCAAGACCCTCATTTTTTAATAGTTCTAGCAAACTGTTGCTGTCTTCATAGCCTAGTACATAAGCTACAGTTTTTGCATCATATTGATATTTATCTGATATTTCCCATTGCAAAACAAGTTCACGTATATTTTGATAGGGGACGATGTAGATGATGTTTTCTTTGTATTTATCTGTAAATAATGTCTCTTCTATATTTGGAGGAGTAAAATGCTTGTTTTTTATGGGTGAAAAATCAGTGACAACAAGCTCTTTAAGTTTATCCATAGGTAGTGTGGAATAGATCACTAAGTGCATGAGGTTTGCGCTATAATGATCCTCATACCATTGTCTTACAACGTCGGGAGAAATTTTGGAGATGGTATTTAAGTTCCCTATACTAAAGTCGCTATCTGGATGTAGAGGGTTTTCGAGAGCTTTTCTAACATGATATAACCTCCAGTTGTCATTTTGAAGGTTTTTTGCGTATTCTTGATCAATTGCATGAGACTCTCTTGCAACGCCTGATGGGTTAAAGAGAGGGTCGATAAAAAAGCGAGAAAATTGATCAAGAGCCTCTGCAAAAGAGTCATTATTGACAGAGAACATGTAGACAGTGCGATCATTTTCAGTGAAAGCATTTCGCATGCCTCCATGTTCGTCTAGAAAACGTGCATAACCAGCTTCATCAGGGTACTTCTTTGTGCCAAGGAAGAGAAGATGTTCTAAAAAGTGAGCCATACCAAGATGCTTTTTAGGGTTTTGCCAGCTGCCAGCTTCTACCGCAATACCAGCTCCTGATTTGTCAAGGCCAGGATCTGATATAAGTAATGCTTCTAAACCATTAGATAGGCGTATTTTTACTGTTTCTCGCTTGGCTATGGAAGGTGTGAGTATATGTACAGGATTTTCATCTTTAATGATGGTATAATGATCACTTTCTGCGCCATAAGCTATAGAAAATAAAGAAAATAACAGAAAGAAAAAAAGATGAATGTTTTTTTGCATAGCAAATATCCTGGTTACAATTTTGTGAGCATAAGGAAATCCTGTTTTACTTGATTCCAAATGGCATCAGCAATGAGTTTTCTTTTTTCATGTTTGCAGCTTGCTGGCTTTTCATGCAAGGCGTGCATGTCACACTCGTCTCCAAAGCAAAGATGGGCTTTTGCTCTTGTAGCAGAGCGTTTTTCTCCAACACCTTTTTCAATCGTTGAAGGTGGCGGAAGAATATCGTAAGTACTCAATGCTAATGGAAAAAAGTGAGTATTGCTTTTGGATTGTAGCGCCATTAGACGAAACATTTCGATACTGTTCGCATCGAATGGAGCAACCTCTATGAGACCTTCTTTATTTCTTCGATCTCTTCCTCCACTAGGAGCTACATAGATGCATTTACCCCCTTCCTTGAAAAGTGCGCTCATGCGCTTCATTGTCTTTTGGTTGTGCTGCTGTTTTTGAGATTTTAGCTCTGGATCATGGTCGATATGTCTTTTAGAGTAGATGCAAAGTAGGTTGCATCCCATACTAAAGGGTATAGCCAATAGATCTGTAACGACTTTTTCTCCAGCAACAAAGATCATGTTAGAAGCAAAGTCGAAATTAGCATCTTCAAGAAGGCATTGAATGATTTGTGGATCCATTTCTGTTTGATGGTTTGCAAGAAGTACAACGTTTTCATCTCGTGATAAATATTCTCTAATTTTTACTAAATTATGCTTATTTACTATGACAGATGCTTTTTTATCGATGAGTGGTCTTGCAAAGTCAATTCCAAATTGATAATAGTCGAATGGAGCGCGTACTTGTTGGTGGTAATGTTCAAAAATAAAGGGATGTTCTTTTTCCTTTTTTAGTAGTTCGAGAAGTTTTAAAAAAATGACTTCTTGACCATCTAAAGAGTCATCTGCCTGAGCTACAGACTCTTTATAGCTCTTATAGAAGAAGCTTAGTACTTCGTGATAGTTTTGGGGAATAATGCCTTGTTCTGTATATTTTTTTAGCTGTTCAGAAAAATACATAAAAACTATACCTCAATTTTTTTACCATTAACAGAGGAGTAGAATTGGTAGTCGTTAATATGTAACTCATCATTTATATCAAATTCAACATCAGCACCCAGCTTTTTTGCGAGCTTATGTAAGAAATGCTTGTCGCCCCCATCAAGGCTACGACTAAGCTCTGGATGGACTACAATACGTACAGCAAATTCTTGGCTATAGCTGATCACTTTTTTCAATGCCCGCTCAATTTCAATAGAAATACTTTCATGTGTCTTGATGAGCCCACTTCCATAGCAGTAGGGGCAATTTGTAAAAAGCGTTTGCGTGAGTGACTCGCGATTGCGCTGTCTGGTCATTTCTACAAGGCCAAATTCGCTAATGCCAAGGATTGTGCACTTTGCTGAGTCTTCTTTCATGCACTCTTTGAGTTTTTCTAAGACGCGACGTTGGTTTTTTCGAATACGCATATCTATAAAGTCACAGATTACAAGTCCGCCGATATTTCGAATGCGTAGTTGTCTAGAGATTTCTTCTGCTGCTTCTAGATTTATGCGTACAAGAGTTTCTTCAACATCCCCATTATTTTTTGTACTGCGCCCAGAATTTACATCGATTGTATACATGGCTTCTGTGCGATCAAAAAAGAGGTAGCCCCCAGTTGGAAGCCAGATTTTATGCCTTAAAGCTTTATCAACTTCTTTTTCCACATTGAAGCGCTCAAACATGGGCATTTTGTCGCGATACAGCTCAATTTTGACAAAATGTTCTGTAGCGTATTTGGAGTAGAGATGTTTGCATACCTGATAAGTATCGTAGTCATCAACTAAAAGACGGTTTAGTTTTTTATCGACAGCAGTCATTACTGCTCGTTTAATGAGGTCTGATTCCAGATAGAGGCATGCGGGATTAGTCGTTTGGGTGAAGCGCTCTACAATGCCTTGCCAAGTTTTTAAAAGATCATGGGCTTCAGCAATAAGAGCATCTGTTGTAGCATTTTTACTTGCAGTCCTACAAATAAGTCCCATGTCTTGGGGCATTTCAAAAGCTCGAATTAATTTTTTAAGGCGCTCTCTTGCAACGCGGTCCTCAATTTTCCTAGAAACACCTCTATGAGCGGAATTAGGCAGCAAGACCAAATACCTTCCAGGAATGGAAATATTAGAAGTAAGCCTTGCGCCTTTAGAGCCAATGGGTTCTTTAACAACTTGAACAAGAACAGGTTGTTCAATTTTCATCACTTGTTCAATATTTTGTTGAGGTTTTTTTTGTTTGGAGGGTAACTCTTCAAATTCGAAGTCCATATCAAACATCTCTTCAAATTTTTTGGTATTTTCTAGAATGTCTGAAATGTGAATAAACCCATTTTCTCCTTCAGCAATATCGATGAAGGCCGATTGGATATTATGGAGGATATTGGTAACTTTTCCTCGGTAAATATTACCGGTAAGCTGTCTTGCTTTTTTTCTTTCTACAACTAAGTCGTAGAGTTGTCCATGTTTTAAATGGGCGTAGCGAGTTTCTTTGGACTCGATGTTAAGAAGTATTTCTTCCATTTCGTCACCTATATTTCTATGACGAAAGGCAGGTCTTATAGTTGCAAGTTCAATCCGTGGCCCTAAAAGGAGTTTGTAATCAGTTTGTTAGGTAAAACTCTGTCTGATTTAAAATCCTCTTTTATCCATATTATTAAACACGACTCCAATTCTGGGTTAAGCCATAACTTAAGCTGAACTACTGATTCAATGTGGTTATTTGCGCGTCTTTACTATGCCCGTACCATACTTGCATCGTGCTTGCGTAATGCTTGCATCATGCTTGTCTATTCAGAGGAGCCATTAGTACACTGTATCATAAACCTCTCTACGGTTTTGATATCGCCAACTAAATCAAGTTGTTTTTGCGTTATGTCAAGTTGTTATGTGAGGACATTAAAGTCACACCTGAAGCTGCACCTAAAGCCTTAGCCTTTCTATATTTAACTTTACTAAATTTCTTAAGGCTCATCATATTCTAATGAGATATGTTTTCCAACAAAATAATCCTAAAAACCTGAGCTTTGGGTTTAAATTGCTCAATCTTAGGGATCTTCTGGCAACTTTTCAATCTTTTTATGCACAAACAAGTTCAAGAATTGAGATAATAGACTTCTTGCATAATTAGCTTTGCTTAGAAAAATTTAACGATAAAGATGTCAAAAAAGACAATTTTAACAAGCAAATGTAATTACGCAAGAAGTCTAATCAATGATTGAGTCTATATGGCCTGCCAAGAAGGATTTCTGCATCTCTTAGGTTGCCAGCCTGGATAAGAAGACGTATGCGAGTGCTGGAAATGGGGCCGGATTGGTCACAAACAGGGGGTAAATACTCTACTTCGAAATCAAGAGATTTTGATAAGGAGATGATTTTTTCTTGAGTACCTTCTCGTTTATTTCCAAGTACGGCATCATAGCCTAGAATAAGATGAGAAAAAGATAAATAATGTTTAATTTCTTTTAAAAATTGTTCTGCACTTTGTTTTGCGATCTCTTCGGTAAAGGGAATAAGAAACAGTATATCTATTTTAAGAAGCTCAAAAAGAGCGATGCGTTCTTCATTGGAATAGATAGGAAAAACAGATTGTCCTTTTATAATTTCTGCTGGGTTGTTGTTAAACGAGATGACAATGGTTGTTCCCTTTGGGCCTGCTGCTTCTTTTAGTCGTTGTAGAACAGCAATGTGCCCCTCATGAAGGCCGTCATACACGCCAATGCTTAGAGCAATGGGATTTGTAAGTTCCTTGTTTGGGCTGCAAAGTGTTTTTAATACGTGCATAGTAAAGAGTCACAGGTATGGATGATGCCTTGTTCGTCAACAGAAAAAAAGCTTTCAGAAAAGTTTATTGAAAGAAGTTTTTCAAGGTCTAGGCAGCAGTCTAAAGAAAACTGGCCGCTTCTTGTTCTCTTAAGTTCTGTAAGATGTGCATAAGAAGAGAGCAAAAGTCCTAAATCATGTGCAATAGAGCGGATATATGTACCTTTGCTACATGTAACCTTAAGATCTAGGTAAGGGTATGCATAAGAGAGAAGTTCTGTTTGAACATTGATAACACAAGGTTTTCTTTCGATCGTTTTTCCTTGCCTTGCAAGCTCATAAAGCTTTTTACCATTCACTTTTTTTGCAGAAAACATAGGTGGAGTTTGTTCAATAGTTCCTTGAAAGAGCTGTAGTTTTGCCTCTATTTCAGACAATGTAGGTACGTAGTCAGAGGTTGCTGTAATTTGCCCATCAAGGTCGTAAGTGTCAGTAGATTTTCCAAGAAGAAGCCTTGTTACATATTCTTTGTCTTGATTTAAAAATTGGTTGCTTTGGCGCGTAAAGGCTTTGCCAATCAAGATAATCATGACACCTGTTGCAAAGGGGTCTAAAGTACCTGCATGACCTACGGTTTTTTCTGAAAACAAACGTCTTATACAGGCAACTACGTAAAAAGAAGTTTTCCCAAGAGGCTTGGTTACTGGTAAAATGCCTTTCATAGGTTATTGTTTTTGTTTTCTCGTAGCTCTCTTTCTGTTTTAATCTTGTGAATTACAGAGTCAATACGTATCTGTTTTTCTACAGAGTCATCGACTTTAAAAGTAAGTTCTGGAAAATGACGTAAAACAATTTTTTTTGATGCGTGTATTGCAATGAAACCCGCAGCTGATTGAAGAGCTTGTACAGTCTTAGCCTTTTCCTCATCTGTGCCAATGATGCTAATAAAAACTTTAGCATAGGAGAGATCACTTGTAATTTCTACTTTAGTAACAGCCACAAGTGGGTGTACATGAGGATTTCTAACGTCTTGTCGGATGACTTCAGAAATTACCTCTTGTAGCAGGGAGTTGAGTTTATCTGTTCTTTTCCCACCCATTGTTTTACAGCTCTTGAGTTAGGTAGTAAATTTCATAACATTGGATAATATCGCCTGGTTGGACATCATTTTGTCCCTCAAGCAAGATTCCGCACTCAAAACCTTTTTTTATTTCTTTCACATCTTCTTTGACCCTTTTTAGAGATGCGATGTGTCCTTTCCAGATTACCTCATTGTTTCTGATAAGGCGTACGCGCTGATTACGTACAATAGTACCCTCTGTTACAAGGCAGCCAGCAATGGTGCCAAGTTGAGAAGCTTTAAAAGTAGTTGTAATTTCAGCGGCACCCAAATCACGCTCTTCTGGGATTTTATCAAGTAGGCTGAGCAGAAGTTTTTTTACATCATCAATTGCATGATAGATAACATTATGCATGTGCACTTTTATACCTGATTGCTTAATGAGTGTTTCTGCATGGCTCTCAATTTGCGTGTGGAAACCTATAATGACAGCATCAGAAACTGTTGCTAATTCTACGTCAGATTCAGAAATTTCCCCAACGCCAGATGAGATAATATTTACATCAATTTTTGAGGATTGAATGTTGAGTAGGGAAGCTTTGAGAGCTTCTAAAGAACCTTGAACGTCTGCTCTTAAAATGAAATTAGCGCTCTTTTTCTGAGAGGTTGCTGCCTGTTGCATGAGGTTTTCGATCGTGAGCTTTTTCTTTTGTGATAATGAAGATTGTTTAATACCCTCAGCTCTAGTTTCAGCGATATTTCTTGCTTCTTTTTCGCTCTTTACAACAATAAACTCATGCCCTGCTTCTGGAAGACCCGAAATACCAGTAATTTCTACGGGAGTAGAAGGGCCTGCTTCTGTTAAATTTTTCCCATGTTCGTCGCGCATAGTTTTTACGCGTCCCCAGAGCTGATCAAAAACAACGGAATCTCCCAACCTCAATGTTCCATTTTGAACTAAAACAGTTGCAACAACGCCAAGGCCTTTATGCATTTCTGATTCAAGCACAGTACCCCTAGCACGAGTATTAGGGTCTGCTTTCAACTCTAAAACTTCTGCTTGAAGGGCAAGCATCTCTAATAATTCGGGAATACCTACACCACTTACTGCAGAGCAGTTCACTGTAATGGTTGAGCCTCCCCACGATTCTGGAAGGAGATTTTGAGCTGCAAGCTGTTGATAAACATTCTCAGCATTGAAACCTGGCTTGTCACATTTGTTAAGAGCAACAACAATGGTAACATTGGCAGCTCGTGCCTGCTCAAGAGCTTCTAATGTTTGTTGTTTTATACCCTCATCACCTGCGATGACAAGAACAACAATATCGGTTGCAGCGGCTCCTCTAGACCTCATAGCAGAAAAAGCTTCATGCCCAGGTGTGTCTAAAATAGTAAGATCACCAACGGCTGTTGAGCAGCGAAAAGCTCCTATGTGCTGAGTAATTGCACCAGCTTCTGCGGAAACGCGGTTACTTTTTCTGATGGCATCGATCAAGCTTGTTTTACCATGGTCAACGTGGCCCATAAAAGTAACAATAGGTGCCCTTGTAATACAGAGCGATGGATCTATGGATTGAATTTCTTCTTGAATGGTTTGGTTTGTGATGCGAATGCGCTGTTCTTCTGTCTTGTCAATTTGAATATCGCACCCAAATTCATGTCCTAAAAGTTGAAGGGTTGTTTCATCTTCAAGTAGGTCGTTTAGGGTAACAACAAGACCTTGTAAAAATAGTTTAGAAACAAGTTGAGCGGCTTTTAATTTCATTTCAACAGCAAGGTCTTTAATGCTGATAGGAACGCGTATTTTTAAAGATGTAGGTCGAATGGTTGTGTCCTCAACTTCGTGACGCACTTGTTTTGCTTTTCTTCTTCTCCATCCATCCTCATCACTAAGCCCAAGTCCTTGTCTATCTCTAGAATCAAAGCCTTTAACTCCTTGCTTTTTAAGTGGTTTGATGTCTAAAAATTCTTTTGCTTTTCCGCCACGACGTACGTCACTTTCTGATGCAACACTAGAATCTTCTTTGCGTTTTATGTGTCTTGTGCCACCTTGCTCCTCTTTTGGAGGAACAGGTTGTTCATTAAAGCTTTTTTGCTTACCACTATCATAGCTAGGAGTTGTTTCAAGATTTTTAGGGCCTTTGAAGGGAAAGGCTTCTTTTTTAATAGGCTCTGGTTTTGGTTTGACGAGGTCCTTTATGTGCCTTCCTGTAGGCCCTAGCTTAACGCGAGGTGTTGATGCAAGGTAAGTATCTTGATCTTTTCTTCCTCTAAATTGATCAGAGATGAAAGGCGCTGCATATTTAGGGGCATGTTTAGGAGCTTCTTTTCGATAAGGTGCTTCTTGAGGTGCGCTCTTCTTTGGTGCTTGCTTAGCCGTTCTATGCTCTGGTAAAGCTCTATTTACTTCAGGATGAGTCATGCCTCCTTGTGGGGAACTTTCAGTCTTTGGACTACTTTCTGTAGGTAAATTTGAGCTTGATGGTAAAGGCTCTTCAGCATGTTCTTCAGGTGTTGCCTCTTCAGTACTTACTTCTGAAACAATTGTGCTTTCATCATCACCTTGAAGAAAACTTTTACCTTTAGCAATACGCCTTTGATGTTCCTCTTCCGCTTCTAAAAGCTCTGCAGCTTCTTTTGAAAAAGGCGTTGCACTAATTTGTTCTACAGGTGCTACATTTTCCAGCTCTTGTCGTACGGGTCCTGCGCCCTTTGCTCTTGCCTTTACTCGTCTTGGTTCGTCTTCAACAGGTAAACTAGAAGAGTCCGTTGGAGGAACAACTTCTTCTTCTATATCTTGCTTTTTAGGCTTGACAGGTTTATTGCTTGCAAGTTTATTTTTTAATTTTCCAAGATTTAAGGCTTGTGCGAGTTGCGTATTTTTAATATTTAATTTGAGATTTTTGGCCAAGGGTTATATCCTTTTTTTGCTCACCTGTTCTAAAATTGTATAAGCCATGTCTAAGCTGATACCTGGCACTTTCATAAGTTCTTCTGGTTTTTGAGAGAGAACTTTTCGGGCGGTATCAAATCCTGCATGCAAGAGGTTCTGAATAACGAGGGTATTAATACCGGGAATATCTAGGGGTTCATCCAAAGAGGAGTCATCTGATGCTATAAGTTCACTTTGTTGGATTGCCATAGCTCTTGTATAGTCGCTCATACGTTGTACATCAAGAGAGTAGCCAATTAAATCGCCATTAAGTCTGGCATTCATTCCTCTCTTGCCAATGACAATTGCAAAATCTTTATCATCTACAACGATAGAGATAACTTCTTCACCATTTTCTTCATTAACACTAATTTTACGTATTTCAATAGGAGCAAGAGCATTTTGTAAGATTTCAATAGCATCATCAGAGTAAGGAATGATATCAATTTTTTCATTGTTTAATTCTCTTACAACATTTTTTACACGTGTTCCTCGAATACCTACACAGGCTCCAACACCATCTACTTTTAGATCGTTTGAGCGTACGAGGATTTTTGTTCGGTAACCAGGATCGCGTACAATTTTTTCAATAGAGATGATACCTTCATTAATTTCAGGAACTTCATTGATAAAGAGTTGCTTTACAAACTCAGGATCAGTCCTTGAAAGCACAACCTCTGCTCCACCATTCTCAAGGTCAACAACATTAAGTAAAAGAGCATGGATCTTATCACCAACCTGATAACGCTCAGTTTTTGGATAATGCTTAGCAGGAAGTATAGCTTCAACTTTACCTAAGTCCACAACTAGATTAATGCCTTTTGAAAAGCGTTTGACGGATCCAGAAACAATTTCATTAATGCGGTGTCTATATTCTTCGTAGATTACGTCGCGCTCAGCCCCTCGAATTTTTTGAGAAATAATTTGCCTTGCAGTTTGCGCGGCTATGCGACCAAAATCTTTAGGCGTGATTACTATATCAATGACTTGCCCGATTTCACACTCAGGATCTAATACTCTTGCATCTTCGAGAGAGATCTCTTCAGAAGGATCTGTAGAAGTTTCTACAATTTCACGTTCACTTAAGACCTCGATATCTCCGGTTTTAGAATTAATATGCACAGAAACATTAGCAATGCCTTGAGCACTTTTACGCGCTGCGGCTCTTAGCGATTCTTCAATTGCTGCAATGATGATATCGCGCTTTATACCCTTTTCGCGTTCCATATATTCGAAGATAGCTAGTAAATCTTTGTTCATGTTTTTTATGCCTTAATTTCACGAGTAAAAATTGTCAAATTGAAAAAGAGAGAAAGTCTCAATTAGTCCTTCCTTGCTTCTCAGCCCCTGCCTCTTAGCCCTTGCCTCTTAGCCCCTGCTCCTCAGTATTACTTGGGCTTTGCTGTTTTAAGTTCTAAATGTACTTAGAACTTAAATTTGCTGCCTTAGTTTATTTAGAGCAAGGCATGGCTTAATTATTGAAGCTTAACTTTCTCTTTTATACAAAAGTATCTCCATCCAATTCTTCGTCTTCATCTTTTGCACTATTATTTTTAGTTTTACGAGAAGAGGACTTAGCTGAATGAGGAGTTACAATGATATCGTCTCGATTTACTTTATTTTCGTCTACCAGATATTCCTTAATAGAGAGAGCAATCTTCTTGTGCTCCGGATCCAGCTTGATAACTTTAGCAGTTACTTCTTGACCCTTAGAGATAACATCTTCAATTTTACCAAACGCTTGGTCAGAGATTTCAGTTACGTGGATTAAAGCTTCAATGCCATTGTCCAATTCCACAAAAGCTCCAAAGGCAGCAATTTTTGATACAATTCCCTTTACTAGAGAGCCTACTGGCATTGTCTTTTCAATGGACTTCCAAGGATTGGGGCTTAATTGCTTTACTCCCAAAGTGATCTTCTTGCTTTCTTTGTCGACAGAAAGAATCTCTGCTTCAACTTTATCGCCTTTTTTAAGTACTTCAGAGGGGTGAGACACCTTCTTGATCCAGCTCAAGTCAGAAATGTGAATGAGGCCATCAATACCAGGTTCAAGTTCTACAAAAGCACCATAATTGGTTAGATTGCGAATCTCTACTTGAACACTTGCCCCTACAGGATATTTTGAGTCAACATCAGCCCATGGGTTATGCTCTGTTTGCTTTAAACCAAGAGAAATCTTGCCATCTTCTTTTTGGACGGACAATACGATAGCTTCAACCTCTTGTCCTTTATTGACGACTTCGCTTGGATCAGAAATGTTTTTAATCCAAGACATTTCAGAAACATGGATGAGTCCTTCAATTCCAGGTTCGATCTCAATAAATGCACCGTAAGGAACAAGGTTGACAATTTTTCCGCGCACGCGGGTGCCTTGAGGATATCTTTGTTCGATTTCATCCCAAGGATTACTCTCTTTTTGCTTAAGTCCAAGGGCAACGCGTCCCTTGTCCTTATCAATGCTAAGGATCATGACTTCAAGCTCTTCGCCAAGTCCAACCATTTCGGATGGGTGCTTGATACGCTTCCATGTCATATCGGTAATATGAAGCAAGCCATCAATACCGTCTAAGTCTAAAAAGACCCCGAAGTCAGTGATATTTTTTACAATACCTTTGCGAACTTCGCCTTCTTTGATTGACTCGAGCATCTCTGCTTTTTTGGAGATGCGTTCAGCTTCTAGAAGTTCTCTTCGAGAGACTACAACGTTTTTACGATCGATATTGATTTTGAGAATCTTAAAGTCATAAGCCTTGCCAATATACTCATCGAGGTTTTTAATGCGTTTGTTGTCGATTTGTGAGCCTGGTAGGAATGCTTCCATACCAATATCCACCATGAGGCCGCCCTTAACTTTACGTACAATGCGTCCTGTAACAATGGAACCCTCTTCACAGTTTTGGATGATGTTTTCCCATTGACGTTGACGCTCTGCTTTTTCTTTTGAGAGTACGATCTGGCCGTATTCATCTTCTGGTTGATCTAGAAATACTTCAACATCGCCTCCAAGAACAATTTCAGATGGGTCAGAAAATTCTTGAATAGGGACTAATCCCTCAGACTTAAGGCCTACATCAACAACGACAAAGTCTTTTGTAATTTCAACAATATGTCCCTTCAAAAGTGTGCCTGGTGAAAGTAGTGGAGCTCCTTCTGTATCGTGCTTTTCAGAGTTGTCCAGAAGGGATTTAAAGAGTTGAGCTTCATCTTCTTGAAATTGGATGTCGTCTAGAAGATTATCATTGCTCCAGGCGTTTTTTGCGTTTTTTGACATTTTAAAGGTTTCTCCTAAGTTTTTTATGGCGCCACAGCTTCATGCGCTCACTTTTCTTTCTAATGCGAGTAGGTTACAGAGTGTCGCCAAAAAATGCAAATGATTATTGAGGCTCTTTGTTTGATAGCTCATATTTTTTGAGTTTTTGTAGGGTTTACTAACTTTGTTCTTTATATTGATACAATTCTTCTTTATAGAGTATCCTAATTGATGAATCCAGGTATAATTTTTTTAGGATTTTGTAAAGAATGAGCACGTTGGTTATGAAGTTTGGAGGAGCCGCAGTTGCATCTCCTGAACAGTTTTCGCTGATTGCTGAAATTATTCTTGCAAGATGTGAGTACTATGACAAAATTGCGGTCGTTGTAAGCGCTATGGGGAATACAACGGATGAGCTGATTGCGCTTGCAAAAAAAGTTCATCCTACACCTCCAAGAAGAGAGTATGATATGCTTGTTTCTGTAGGAGAGCGCATCAGCATTTCTCTTCTTGCAATGGCACTTGCTAGAAAAAATAAAGAGGCGATTAGTTTTACAGGGAGTCAGTCAGGGATTATCACCTGCGAAAGGCATTCAGATGCTAGGATTATTGAAGTAAAGCCGCATCGAATTCTACCCCATTTAGAGCAGGGACGTGTTGTTATTGTTGCTGGGTTTCAAGGCGTTAGTAAAAGTGGAGAGATCACAACTCTTGGTAGAGGCGGCTCTGACACAACGGCAGTGGCATTGGGTATTGCCTTAGGAGCTAAGAAAGTAGAATTCTTTAAAGATGTAAAAGGGATTTTTGAAGAGGACCCTAAAAAAAACCCTAATGCTTTATTTATTCCTCGTCTTAACTATGAAAGAGCCTTAAGTATCGTAACACAGGGCGCAGCAGTTTTACATGACCGATGTATTCGTTTAGCAAAGAAAAACAAATTGCCCTTACAAATTCTTTCTTTTAAACACTATAAAGACAAAAATTTTCCTGGAACTTTAATTGCATCAGACTCTATGGATGAAGATTGTCGCAAGACGCTCATTTTCGAAGAAATAGAGGGAGAATAAGATGGATTGTAAAATGGAATGCAAAGAAGCTCCATTTTTGCGGATTGCTCCTCTTTTTGAAGCTAATAAGGGAGGTTCCAACACGCGCTTGCATCACATTGTCACTTGCGATCTTTTGAGAAGAATTGTTCCAAAAGATATTGTCGCACTCTCTTGGCAAGACAAAGCGGAGTGTTTTAAAGAATATAAAAAAATATTGCCTTTGGTAACTGTTTCAGAAGAGCAAAAAATTCCCTTCAATCTTTCCTTCTTTTTACTTTGTCAGTTTCGCCCTAATGCTTTTCAATTTTTTTATGAAGTGGTTTCTAGGTGGCTGGTTCCTGGAAAAAGATTGAATGTAGAGCTTTTTTTTGCAACAGATTTTCGTTTCCCAGATCTGAGTGATGAAATTTATACAGTTGCAGAAGCAATGGTACGCATTGAAAATCAATATGATTTAGAAGTCTTACAAAAACATTTGCCTATCATAGAAACAGAACTTCGCTTAGGTGTTGCTTCTGTATACCATGCAAGACGTATTATGGAGATTAAAGGGCTTGGAGCAGATGAAAAGACCGCAAAAATTCATGAAAATATTGCATCCCTCATTAAAAGGCGCTCTGGAAATGTAGACTGGGATATTTTATCGGAGATGCAGCACTTTTTAATCAATTGCAGTGACAAGTTTAAGGCCGTCCATGAATACCAGTACATGAGTCGAGTGATTTGTTTTCTCTACTTGTTTCGTAAGTCTCTGCATAAATCTATAAAAGGGCAAGAAGAAAAGCGACATCTACTCTTAAAATTTATGAGGGTACGATTGCACTTGTCTTCGCAAGTTAAGCGGGTTTTGGGAGTTTTGGTTGCCATTTCATTAAAGGGCAATCATGAAGTTTTTGAAGAGAGGCATTTGATTCGAGGAGTTCAAAACATCATTCCCCAAGTAAAAACGGTAGAAGGTTCATTTTTTATGTCCCATTCGCCAAATGAGTCTGTGCGTACACTTTATTTTGAAATTGAGAAAACAGATGGTGTAGAGTTTTCTTCAGAAGAGATTAAAAAATTATCAAAAAGGCTTCCCAGTGATTTAAAAGCGGGTGTCGAGAGATTAATACATCCCATATTTATGCCTCGCAATGAAGAAGAGATTATGCGTAACATCCTAACATTGAGTCAGCAGCTAAAGTATGTTCGAGATATTCCAGAAGTTATTTTATCTTTTGATGAGCAGACAGCAACAAGGCTTTCGTTTACAGTTATTTTGCTGAGGATATTGAAGAGCGATAGCAAGTCGATCCAAGAGTTATTTTTAAATAAAAAGACATTCTTAGAATATTTTCCTGAAAGAGTTAAAAATGTAGGCTTTTTAAGGAAAAAATATGCCAAAGAAGCTACTGTATTTCATGTGCGTCTTGATAAGGCAAGATTTTTAAGAGAAGATCATTCACTTGATTTGTATAAGGCTAGAAGAGCTGTAGTTGAAGAGCTCATATCCATTTTAGGAGAAATTCGAGATTTTAACGGAGGGATGATTTCAAAACAAAATGAGGTCTTTTTGTTTTTAAAAGAGCTTCTTGGTGGCGTTGGCAAGCACCATGGCTTGCTTTTAGAAAACTTCTTTTACTCACTTACCCCTGTTGTAATGCGTAGCTTGTTAGAACCGCTATATTTAAAAAAATTGTTTTTGCTGTTGTTGGATGCGTTGGAGGATGGAATTACAGAAAGTAATCGTTATTTACTTAGGTTTCATCAAGAGATTGACTCGCTTTTTATGGTGGTTATAGCCAAAGAAAAAGCCTTTAAGGCAGATCTTATTCGTGCTGTTGATCATCTTAAATCGCTTGGTTTTGAAAGCGCTTATGTCAATGTAAATGTTCAGGGTAAGCATGCAATGGGATTTATTTATCAAAGTCAGGAAACAGAAAAGCAAACGCTTTTTTATGCTACTGTTGAAGAGGTTATAAAAAGTTGGTAGATATACCTAAAGAAAAAATTAAATGGAGTGCGCTTTCCTCCGGTCTAAGACTTGTTACTGTAGAAATGCCCAATTTTTACACTGTTTCTGCAGGTTTGTTTGCCTATGTGGGATCGCGTTTTGAAAAAAAGCAAGATGTTGGAATTTCTCACCTTATAGAGCATTTGCTTTTTAAGGGATCAAAAAAATATTCTTCTAAGGCCATTAGCGAAATTATTGAGGGAAGAGGGGGTTTTTTTAACGCATATACAGCAGAAGAAAATTCTTGTTTTTACTTTAAAACATTGCAAGCAAGCTTTTTTGAGTCTTTGGATGTGCTTATTGATTTTTATACAGCGCCTCTTTTTGATCCTGTAGAAGTTGATAAAGAACGAGAGGTAATCATTGAAGAAATTCACTCTTATGAGGATCAGCCAAGCTCTTATGTAGAGGATCTTTTTAGTTCTGTAATTTGGAAGAATCACTCACTTGGAAACCTTATTTTAGGTAATGAAGAAAACATTTTAAGATTTACAGTAGAGGATATTAAAAATTATTTTAATAAACACTATACATCTTGCAATACGGTTTTGGCAGTTGCTGGTTGTGTTACGCACGAGGAAGTTCTCAGCTGGCTGAAAAATCAAGAATATCGCTTTTGTAGAGGAGAGAGGAATTCCTTTGAATCGTTGGTTGTAAGTCAATGCTCTCCTAGAGTTCTTATTATGCATAAAGATATTGAGCAGTGTAATATTCAGCTGGGTGTTCCAACGCTTGGTAGATTTTCACAAAAACAGTGGGCTCTTCGTTTGTTGAGTACGATTGCTGGAGAAAATATGAGTTCTCGTCTTTTTCAAGAAATTAGAGAAAAAAGAGGGCTCGCTTATAACATTTCATCGAGTGTCGATTTTTATTACGATGTAGGTATGTTTACACTACAAGTAGGTGTCGATGTAGAAAAAATTGAAGTTTGTTTGCAAGAAAGTTTAAAAGTGTTACAAGAGCTTGCAACAACCACTCTTTTGGATGACGAGCTTAAAAGGGCAAAATTATTTTCAGTAGGGCAAGCCTTGCAAGATATGGAGAGTACACTCTCGTATATGTTGTGGGTAGGTGAAAAGTTATTGAATAATGAAATTGACTTTTCAACAGCAGAATTTTGTAAAAATATAGAGACGGTTACTGGACAAGATGTGCAGTGTGTTGCAAAAGAGATCTTTTGTACAGAGCGTTTAAGTTTAGCATTGATTGGGCCGTATAGTGCTTCGTATGGGGAAAATAGCTCCTTAGTAAGCAGCTTAAAATTTAGTTAGGTAATATTGTTATGATCAGAAGTAAAGACATTAAAATTTCCCCCTCAATTTTTGCAGGTGATTTTGGACGCCTTGCAGATGATGCTAAACGTGCAGAAGATGCTGGTGCAGATACTTTGCATATCGATGTCATGGATGGTCATTTTGTGCCTAATTTAACGCTGGGTCCAAGGGCAGTAGCCGCTATTAACAGGTCTACAAACTTGTTTTTGGAAGTTCACATGATGTTATATAATCCTTTTGATTTTATTGAAAGGTTTGTAGAGGCAGGTGCAGACTTAATCACGTTTCATTTTGAGGCTACAGAAGAAGTGGAAGAGACTCTCAATTACATCCGTAAATGTAATGTTAAAGCAGGTCTTGCATTTAGGCCAGAAACATCTCCTTCTATGGTTGTTAAATATTTGCAATCTTGTGATCTTATATTGCTTATGACAGTAGATCCTGGTTTTGGTGGTCAAGCGTTTATGCCAGAGATGTTAGAAAAGATTCGTTTTACACGAGATGTTTGCAATCAACTTGGCATAACAGATGGTGGACTTGTTTTAGACCAAGAGTCTACAAAAAACGCAAAGCCTTTAGATATTCAAGTAGATGGTGGTGTGAATTTTGAAACCGCAAAGCAGTGTGTGGACGCAGGTGCCAATGTTCTTGTCGCCGGTACATATCTCTACAAGCATCCCAACATGGCAGAAGGGATTAGCTCCTTGCGCTCCTGTGGTGTATAGCGCTATAGTGTACCCCATTATCTAATGTCAGCTCGATTTTCAACTATCTGCTAATCAATAACTTGAATAGTTAAAACACGGAGACGCGGAGACACGGAGACTTATAATTTATCATTTATGATGCGTTCTACACCGTTTTTTACTTGTTTATTGCCAAAATTAATGAGTAAACCTAGTTCATGTCTTGTTAAG
>JARLHF010000014.1 GCA_031292375.1 Chlamydiales bacterium | reverse complement strand
TTATCCTATCGCGACTCGATCACGCATACGCTGGAAGGAGGAAGACTTATTTAATGATTTGCAATGCAGAGGATTTGCAATTCGGCATGACTTTAATCGAGCACCCGTTGCACAATCTGTGAGGATATATCTCATTCTTATTCAGTTACGTTTTGGTAAAGACCCTCTCCAAAATAATGTTTGCATTAATTTATAGTCCATTTTTTTCTCAAAAAACCTTCCATACAACCACTAGCCTGTTGCCTGATTTTTTTTATTATTTTTTTTGCTAACATTACTGATAATTATTTGAAATAACGTTGATTTTTGTGACTTTAATCTCTAGTTTCCGCTTCATTTGGCCTACTAGACGAGAAAACACTTATAAATCCATCGCCACTCCTAATTGCTGATGAATTTTCAATTCACTTGTATATAAAGTCTTTCATTTGATAAATTCGAGGAATGCAAAAACTTAAAATCCTTTTTCAAAATAATAAAGATTGGGTTGAAAGCAAAATCGGTAAAGACCCAGATTATTTTCGCCGCATGGCAGAGGCACAAGATCCTCAGTATCTCTGGATTGGCTGTTCTGATAGTAGAGTACCTGCAAATGAAATTGTAGGGCTTGAGCCAGGTGAGCTTTTTGTACACCGCAATGTTGCTAACCTCTTTCCTCATACCGACTTTAATTGTCTCTCCGTTTTGGAGTACGCTGTTGATTTACTCCAAATACAGCATGTTATTGTTTGTGGTCATTATGGTTGTAGCGGGGTAAAAGCTGCAATGGAAGATCATCAGCTTGGACTTGTAGATAATTGGCTTCGCAATATACGTGACGTTTATGCGCGTTTTAAAGATGAATTGGAAAGTATCCCAGATCAAACAGAGCGCTACAAAAGACTTGTAGAGCTCAACGTAATGCAGCAAGTACTCAATGTATGTCACACAACTATTGTACAAGGTGCTTGGATGCGCTCTCAACCTCTTTGGATTCATGGCTGGGTTTATGATCTTGCTAAGGGCACCTTAAAAGATCTTGATTGCTGTGTTTCTAGCATCGATCAGGTAGAAAGCATTTATCGCATCCGTCTTTCCAAATAGTAGAGAAAATTTCATCTTCCAGAAAAAGTTTTGTTGGTAAAAAAATAGATGGTTTGTATAAATTGAAGTTCAACTTCGGATTGTACATGTTTAAGAGAGATATAGAAATTGAGCTTCAAGCTCTTGCTAACGATTATCCCGTTGTTACTTTGCTTGGGCCCAGACAATCTGGAAAAACAACTCTTGTCCAGCACGCTTTTCCTAAAAAATCCTATGTCAACCTTGAGGATCCTGACATCAGGGACTTAGTTACTTTAGATCCAAGAGGCTTTCTAAAGCAATATCCAAATGGAGCTATACTTGATGAGGTACAGAGAGTACCGCTTCTTCTCTCCTATATTCAAGTAATTGTTGATAAGTTAGAAGAGAAGGGTTTATTTATCCTTACAGGCAGCCACCAGTTAGAACTTCACCAAGCAATTACTCAATCACTTGCGGGGAGAACAGCTCTATTGACTCTACTTCCGTTAAGTTTGCATGAACTTTCAAAGGCAGGTATCAGTCTCTCTCTTAATGAAAACCTAATTCATGGTGGACTGCCACGAATTTATAAAGATTCTCTAGACCCAACAAAAATATATAAAAATTACTTTCAAACTTATGTAGAAAGAGATGTTCGTCAATTAATCAATATTAAAAACTTAGTGCAATTTGAACACTTTGTTCGCATTTGTGCAGGAAGGATTGGTCAAATTATTAACCTTGAACAAATAGGAGGTGAAATTGGCCTATCTTCCCATACTGTTAAAGAATGGCTCTCCCTTTTAGAAGCTTCGTTTATTGTATTTCGTCTACAACCCTATTTTGAAAATTTTGGTAAAAGAATCATTAAAGCACCTAAATTGTTTTTTACAGATGTAGGCCTTGCTACCTATTTACTGGGTATTAAAGATGCACATCAACTCAGTAGAGATCCTCTTAGAGGCCATCTTATAGAAAATCTTGTTATTCTAGAATTCATTAAATGGCGCTTCAATCAAGGATTGGACCACCAATGCTACTACTACAGAGACACTCAAAAAAATGAGGTAGATCTTATCTTTAAAAATGGTCATGACCTAATTCCCATTGAAATTAAGTCTTCACAAACTTTTAATGCTGAATTTTTAAAAAACGTACATTTTTTTCAAAAGCTTGTGGCTAGTAGGGCCCCGCAAGGATTCCTTATTTATGCAGGAGAGCAAGAACAGCGCATAGGTTCGATTGAACTTCTCAATTACAAAAATTTTATACAGGTGTTATCTAATTTTATTTAACCTTAATAAAATTGAAGTACAATGAAGTGGTTCATAAGAAGAGTAGGTGATTAATGAGTTCTATAAGTTCTGTAGTAGATCACAATTTTATTTCTTATCCTGAATTTGGAACTCTTGTAAAAAATCCTCCTTCAGAATCATTTAGAGATACTCTTTATAAGGCGGCATTACTGGGTGTAAAAATTTTGGCCTTTGGTGCGTCTGTAGCGCTTGTGGGTGGGTTTATGTGCGCAGTTCTTGTTACAGGTGCTATTCTTATATATCAACTTGCTAAGCAGGTTTTTTGTCATTATTATGCAAATGCTTATCGTGTAGCGTTTGATCCTGTAGAAAATGATATTAATGCTCCCAAGCTTGGAGCATATTCAAAAGCGGATCTTATCCTCTCTAATCATGTTGCAGATATCTTTAAATGGAAGAAGGAATTAATAAAATCAGCTCAAAGCAGTATTGAACTTTCAGCAAATTTTGCAGGGGGAAGAGACTTTAGGGAAGTACTAGACTTAATTCAAGAGCGCATGAAAGCCTTTCCTAACCTACGTGTACACATTATTTTAAGTAAAGACTTACTTATAAAGACAGACCTTGAGTACTTGGATGTTTTAAAGAAGGAACATCCTGTAAACTTTCACTATTTGATTACAGATCGTATTCTTGTTGCAGAGCCAGGGATTGGAACTGAAGAGAACCATGTAAAGATGCTTGTTGTAGATGGAAAGTATTTTGCAACAGGTGGAAGCGGTATTCATGAAAAGCTGACTCGTGAAGAAGTGCCTTCTAACCATGTATGGGAAGAACAGAGTCTTGGAGCAAAAGTTTTAGATAATGCTTCTCGTGATACAGATGTTGTGGGGTGTGGAGAAGTTGCAAGGACAATGCGAAACCAGTTTTTTAACCTTTATCGCATTTGGGAGTGCCGCACTGGTGGTAATGAGGTAGAAAGCCGTTATTTTCCAGACAATGAAGGTATAGCTAGCAGGTGCGCTTTGTTTCATGAAGCAAAGGATTTAATCACTAATAGCTCCATTAAGTTCATTGTAGGTGGTCCAGAGCACAGGAAGAAAAATCCGATATCTATAGAGATTGCAGATTTAATAAGCAAAGCTCAAACAGAAGTAAAGATTGCCAATTTATTATTTAACCCCGATAAGCACATTAAAAATGCCTTAGAGGTGTGTAAATCAAAAAAGATACCTGTTGTAGGACATTTTAATGGGACTGGAGGGGATTCTAGCTTTACACACCATGTATATGCAATGCCAGGTCGCTTAAACTATCACTTGCTTACTAAGGCCTTTGAGACAGAAGAGGATCGACTATACCATCGAAAAGTCGTAACGCTTGATAGAAAATATACGCTTGTTGGCAGCTATAATTTGGGCACTAAGAGTAGTCAATACGACTATGAGGGCATGTGTGTGATTGATGATTTAAGAGTTGCGGCTATCATGAATACAGCTTTAGATCGAGACAAAGAAAGATCTATAGAGGTTACTAGCCAGAACTTTGGATGGTGGAACTGGGTTGCTGGAAAAACTGTAAACTTCATTTTAGAATCATTTGCAGGCTAGATTCAATAGCTTTCTTAGATGTTTCGTAGTTAAAGCCAGCTCTTGCAAGAGTGTTCATTATTTTTATAGGCTCGTTTTTTATGAGCCGTTTGCGCTTGATCCAGGTGATAGCTGCCTCAAGATCGGAGCTTTCGGTTTGTTCTAGTTCAGATTGGATAGTGTTTGTTACAAGACCTTTTTGTTGTAGTTTAGATTGAATACTTCTTGCTGAGTGTCCTTTTTTTCTAAGAGAGCGGATTTTATTTTCAAGATAGAGCTCATCATTCAAGATATTCATCTTACATAACTTATCTATGAGTTCATTTAAGAGTTGATGGCATAATTGTCGATCTTGATCAGGATAAGCACAGAGAGAATCCTCAATTTTGCGCACGAAGTGCATGCGAAAATGGGATACGGTTGTAGGAAATCGTTCTAAATAGGCTATGGCTGCATTATAAAGGTACTTTTCTGTAATACGTTTTGGTTTCATAGTAACCTGAGTTTTTTTGATAGAAGAGAGGAAAAGATTCCAATATATGCTCCCATAAATCCTCCAGCTATGACATCACCTACATAATGAAAGTCTGCAAGGATTAAGCCAAGGCCCACAGCCAATATAAGAAGGGCACATAAAATACGAGATTTTGGATACGCAATCCAAAATACTATAAGAAAAGAGGTAGTTAAAGCTGTATGACCGGAGGGAAATGAAGCAATTTCATGGCTAGCGTCATAAAAAAAATTAAATCCATAAGCGTGATTTACATCCAAAGAGGGATTATTGTTTACCCAGGTGTTAAACCAGTAGCGGTGAATATAAAGCTTAACTGTTATATCGATTAAAGTGGCGATTGCAACAGCTAAAGAGGCTTGCAGCCATACTGTATCGATTTTTTTTATAGAGCTTGAAAGGTATTTGATGATGTAATAAATAAATCCAAGTGTTGAAAGAGTAAATAACAAGGGCTTTATCATGGATACATAGTTTAACGCAGGAAAGTTTGTGAGGAAATGTTGATTATGAACTGCCCATGCAACTTCTCTATCTACGAAAAAATAGCAAAAAGTTACGAGAAAAATACATAGAATTAATGAAAGTAAAAATTTTATAATGAGACTTTTCATCTCTAATACCCTAGCTTCTGTTGTTGCATATTTGATGTCATTTTATGAGTTTTAGAACAAGAGTTTATTTGTTTGAAGAATTCTTGCTGTGGGAATTCCTGGAAAAATTTAAAAAATCATTTTTAGTGTAAAAAATTATAGAAAAGAAAATGGTAGATGAATAAATCAATAGTATACAGTAAGATGTGACTTTATACACAAACCAATTCTTGAACTTGTTTGTGTATAAATATTTTACATGGAAAATTTTTTAGCTTGTTTGTGTATGTATATAATAACGGATGATGGATGAAAAACCTCTTAAAAGGAAAATGTTATAACCCACATGCTGTTCTGGGGATTCATAGTGCAGAAAATGGTGTGTCAAAGGTTATTCGTGTATGGCGTCCTGAAGCTCCCTACATTTTTATAGAGCTATTTGGAAAAATGGAGGAGATGCAGCGTGTGCATGCTTCTGGGATGTTTGAGAAAATTGTACCCATGAATACTACGTTGTATGATTACAAGGTCTATCATACGAATGGGCTTTTAACACATGATCCTTACGCATTTTTACCGACGTTTGGGCAGATGGATGAATACCTTTTTAGTAAGGGCGTGCATTATAAGCTGTATGATGTAATGGGAGCGCATATTACAGAGCATCAAGGTTGCTTGGGAGTAAAGTTTGCAGTATGGGCTCCAACAGCTTTGCAAGTAAGTGTTATAGGAGATTTTAATTATTGGAATGGTCTTGTGAATCCCATGCGGATGATGGGTGCATCTGGCGTTTGGGAAATTTTTATTCCAGGTCTTTTGGAACAAGAAAAGTATAAGTTTGAAATTAAGACAAAGTCTAGTGACATTCGCATTAAATCAGATCCTTTTGCGCAATTTTCTGAAGTACGCCCCTTAACTGCTTCGATCGTTGCAAGTGTGGATCAATTTAAGTGGAGTGATTCTGCTTGGATGCAAAAAAGAGGGGAGTTAAAGGCTCTCTCTTCGCCCATGCTAACCTATGAAGTGCATCTTGGCTCCTGGAAGAAAAAGAATGGGCATTTTTTAAATTATAGAGAAATTGCCCGCGAGCTTGTTTCTTATTGCAAGGCAATGGGATTTACTCACGTAGAGCTCATGCCAATAGCTGAGCATCCCCTTGATGAGTCTTGGGGGTATCAGGTGACGGGCTTTTATGCTGTAACAAGTCGTTATGGTACGCCTTTTGACTTTCAATACTTTGTTAATTTATTACATGAAAATGAGATTGGAGTTATTCTTGACTGGGTTCCAGGGCACTTTCCAACAGATGATTTTTCTTTGGCAAACTTTGATGGTACAAGGCTTTATGAACATATAGACGAGCGGCAAGGCTTTCATCCACATTGGCAAACATGTATCTTTAATTATGGCAGATCTGAAGTATCCAACTTTTTGATTGCCAACGCTCTATTTTGGATGGATAAAATGCATATTGATGGTCTCAGAGTAGACGCAGTTGCATCGATGCTTTATTTAGATTATGGAAGAAAAGAGGGGGAGTGGATACCTAATCGCTATGGTGGAAGAGAGAATTTAGAGGCAATTGAATTTTTAAAGCATTTAAATTCTGTCGTTCATGAAAAATTTCCAGGCGTTTTGATGATAGCAGAAGAGTCCACATCTTTTACAGGAGTTACACATCCATTAAAGAATAATGGTCTTGGTTTTGATCTCAAGTGGAATATGGGCTGGATGAATGATACGCTGACCTATTTTCATACAGATTCCTTTTTTAGAAGATATCATCATAATTTATTGACATTTGGTTTGATTTATGCCTTTTCAGAGCATTTCAGCCTTGTTTTATCTCATGATGAGGTTGTACATGGAAAGGGGAGTTTAATCAGTAAAATGCCAGGTGATTATTGGCAAAAGTTTGCAAATACTCGGCTTTTGTATAGCTATATGCTGTGTCAGCCTGGTAAAAAATTACTCTTTATGGGTGGAGAAATTGGGCAATGGAATGAGTGGAACTGCAAAGCTGAAGTAGAGTGGCAAATTTTGCAATACCCAATTCACAATGGCCTTAAAAGTATGATTGCAGAGTTAAATCACTTTTACCTGAAGCATTTGGCACTTTGGCAACAAGATCATGATTACAATGGATTTGAATGGGTTGATTTTTTTGATTACCACAATAGTGTAATTAGTTATAAGAGAAAGGCTAAGGGGCAAACACTTCTTTGCGTTCATAATTTTACACCTACTTTTCATTCAGAGTATATTATACGTATTTCTTCCTTCTCTCATATAGAGGAAGTTTTTAATACGGATGAAGAGCGTTATGGTGGCTCTGGAAAGGTTCATGGTCGCTTAGAAATTATTAGAGAGAACAATAAAGATATATCTGGCATAAAAATCATGCTAGCACCTCTTGCAACACAAATCTATATCATTACATAAATCTTATGACTTACCAAGATTATTTAGAGCTTATCCAAAAGATTCGCCATCATGATAAACTCTATTATGTTGAGCATGCTCCCCTTATTACGGACCAAGAGTATGACAAGCTTTTCAAGCAATTAGAAAAGTTAGAGAGAGAGCATCCTGAGTGGACTTTAAGCAATTCACCCACTTCAAGAGTGAGTGAAACTCTTACTGAGGGCTTTAGAAGCGTCTTACACAAAATTCCTATGTTATCCCTTGCCAACACTTACTCTAAAGAGGAAGTTGAGGAGTTTATATCTAGAGTGGAAAAAGGGCTTGGAAAGAAAAATGTTCTTTTTGCCATGGATTTAAAAATGGATGGCATTGCAGTTGCCGTTCATTATAAGAAAGGAGAATTAGCGCTGGCGCTTACCAGAGGGGATGGAAAGTCGGGCGATGATATTACAACCAATATGAAGACAATTGCATCTTTACCACTTGCTCTTTTGAGTGATCATCCACCTGTACATTTGGAGGTGCGCGGTGAAGTTTACATGCCTCGCAAGGTATTTGAAAAGCTTAACTGTGAGCGTATTTCTTTAGAAGAAGAGCCTTTTGCAAATCCTCGTAATGCGGCAGCAGGATCTCTTAAGCTACTAGACTCATCTCAGGTGGTATCTAGGGGGTTGGAAGTTGTATTTTATTCAGTTGTAGATGATAGCTCAAAGAGTGTATGTGAACAATTTGCTTCTTTAGATTATATGAAGAGTTTAGGTCTTCCTGTCGTTGCAAAAGCCGAGCTTTGTGATTCTATAGATGCTATTTGGTCTTTTGTTGATAAAGTACACAAAATGAGACATGAGCTTTCCTTTGATATCGATGGAGTTGTAATTAAGGTAAATTCTTTTGCAGAGCAGCAAGAGCTTGGATTTACAGGGAAAACTCCGCGCTTTGCTGTAGCTTATAAATTTGCTGCAGAGCAGGCAGAAACTAAGGTGAGAGATATTACTGTGCAAGTTGGAAGAACAGGTGTTTTAACTCCTGTTGCAGAGCTTGAGCCTGTTTTTTTGGCTGGAAGTCGCATTGCAAGGGCTACTTTGCACAACCAAGAAGAGATAGAAAGAAAAGATATTCGTGTTGGAGATACTGTAGTAATAGAAAAAGGTGGAGATGTAATCCCTAAGGTAGTCTCTGTTGTTATGGATAAGAGAAGTTCAGATGCTGCTGTTTGGCATATGCCAAAAACGTGTCCTAGCTGCTCTTGTCTCATAGTAAAGAGCTCTGAAGAGGTTGCTTTTCGCTGTCCTAATAGTAAGCATTGTAGTGATCAATGCTTAAAAAGACTTATTTTCTTTTCTGGAAAGCAGGGAATGGACATTGAAAATATGGGAGAAAAGGTCGTTTTACAACTGTTTCAAAAGGGGCTAGTTTTAAAATATTCCGCTATTTATAAGCTGACAGAAGAGATGCTCACAGGACTTGAGGGGTACAAAAAGAAGTCGATAGATAATTTGCTAAATAGCATTGAAAAATCAAAAAAAGTCTCTCTTGCAAAGTTCATTATGGCTTTGGGTATTAGACATGTTGGAATAGGTACTGCAGAGCTACTTGCAGAGAAAGCAAAAAATATGGAAGCCTTAAAAAACATCTCTTATGAAGAGCTTTTAACTATCAATGGAATCGGTGAAAAAGTTGCTGGCGAGGTTGTTGCTTTTTTCAAAGACCAAGAGAATTTGTCTCAAATTCAAGAGCTTTTAGAAGTAGGTGTATGTCCAGAAGAAAAAGCCATTTCTTCTTACATAGACCACCCTTTTAGTGGTAAAACCTTTGTTCTTACAGGAACACTTCAAAATTTTAGCCGCAAAGAGTGTAGTGATAGCATTAAAGCACGAGGCGGCACTGTTAGTGAATCTGTTAGCAAACGCACAGATTATGTTGTAGTAGGAGACTTACCTGGATCAAAGCTTGACAAAGCAAAAGCACTCAATATACCCATTCTTGATGAAGAGGCCTTTTCACAACTTTTGGATTAAAGTAGACTTCTTGCATAATTAGCGTTGCTAAAAAAAACAACTTTAACAAGCAAATGTAATTACGCAAGAAGTTTAGTATAAATTTCTTCGATGATTAACGCATTTTTTAAGGCAATTTCTGCTGGGATGATGCTTGATTTTTTTTCGATGATGCTTGTAGCAAAATGTTTTAATTCCTCTACATAGACGTTGGATGCTTGCACTGGAAAATAGACTTTGGTGCCATCTTCTAAGATATGGCAAAAGGATTCAACAGGATCGAGAGTTTGCCTAAGAGATGCATAACTGACGAGCCTAGATTTGGACCCAACAACTTCAAAGCCGCTATCCAGTGGGCTTTCAAAAGAGCATTCTAGAGAGGCAAGGGCTCCATTTGAAAGTCTAAAGCTTGCTAAAACTGTTTGATCTACTTCTTCTATATTAGCCATTGCTGATATAGAAATAATCTCTTGATCAGAGATAAAGTGGATAAAATCAATAAGATGTACACCGATATCTTGTAGTACACCTCCTCCAAAAGCCTTTTTGTATTTCCAGCTTTCCTTTGGAACAGGAATAGAGAAATGTACACGTATTCTTAAAAGCTCACCAAGAGCATGTTCTTGCAGAAGTTTCTTTGTTTGTAATACACAAGGTTTGAAGCGAAGAGAGTGTCCCACAAAAAAAAGCGTATATGAGTTTTGGAATGCTTGAAGCATGTTTTTAATGGCCAAAGAGGTAGGGGCAAGGGGCTTTTCGCATAATGTTGGCATTTTATGAAAGGCACATGCAAGCGCATCTTCTTCATGCATATGATTAGGTGTGCAGATCATCACAGCTTCTACATCAAGATGGCTTAAAAGTTCATCCCGACTTGTAACGACATGAGGGATATGAAAGGTCTCTGCAATTTTTCTGCCCGCTGCAAGGTCACGTTTTTGTAAGCAGGTAATTTTGATGATACCTGCTTCTTGTGCGGCGGGTAGGATACGCCTTGTTGCAAAACTGCCGCATCCGAGTATGCCAAGTTTGATAGGATCTTTTTTTAAGTTGCGCATGAGATTCATACTATGAATGAGTAATAAAAATTGCAAATTAAATGCAGAAGCGTATATGTATAAAATTATTTATATATGGAAGAATATGAGCCAGATAAATCCTTACTTTGTTCCATTAAAGTTAGAGGTGCGTGATAACACAGATGCAGCGCCAAGCTCTCACCTTTTTGGCGGCGGGCGAAAAATGGTACGTCTTGTTGTATTAGAAAAGGATAAGATGTTTAACATGGTGGCAGCAAGGCTTAGTTCAGAAAAATTTGAAGACGCAAAAAAAGAACTTGCTAAAGAAAAAAGTCTTTCTATTTTTAGGTGCTGGGTACCAGTAATCATAAAAAAAGGAGACAAAGAAGAGCATATATTAGTCAATATTCGCAGCGTCGCAAAACGCCTGGGTGTGTCAAGAAAAGCTGTATTTGAAGCTGCAAAATCAGGTACCTTTCAAGATTTAATCAGCGAAAGTAAAGCATGTATTACAGCTTTTTCAAAGTTATCTTCAGAAATGCGCGCGTTTATTAATTCAAATAGAGATGCTTTCTGTAAAGCGGGGCCAAGTTATCAACCAGACCCTTCTGGCCTCTGTGATGGTCTTTTATTTTCTAAGAGTGGTGCTGTATGGATGCATTTTAAAGGAGAAAGTAGAGATTTTGCAGTGAATTTTGGTAGCCAAGAACAAGTTGTGTTTGATGCGCCAAAAGCAAAAAATCTATCAGAATATAGTAAAGAATTAGATGAAAATATTATCCATGCTCAAAGTGCTTTTAAGGCTTTTCAAACAGCTCTGTATAGGTTTGAAAATGGGATTTCCGATAAAGAAATTAGAGAGATAAGTAACTATATTATTTTTTACCGAAAAGAAAAACAAAAAAAGGCGGTTAATAGCTCGGAAGGGGTCTCCTATGTAAGGAAAAATGAACCTCCTCATAACCTTGCAAGAGATGTTCAATTTAATGCTGATGGCACTGTATTTATTCATTTTAATAAAAAGATATTTGATGAACGATCTAAAGTAACTACCCCTAAAAATATACATTTGGCAATAAATTTTGATACAAAAGAGCTTTTCACCGTTACACGTCTGGATAGGATGCAAGAGATTGATTTTCTCAAGCGCTTTGAAAATAAGTCAGGAATTGCTCAAATAACGCAATGTGTAACAGTAAAAGGAGAAATTGCTGAGACATTTTTTATTCAGCCTCTTTATGAAAGAGATCTTTATTCGGCTGTCCGGTCTGGCGAGTTGAGCCCAAAGCAAAAGGCACAAATTGCTTTAGAACTACTTAGAGGTGCAAAAGCATTGGCGGAAGAGGGTGTGATCCATAGAGATATTAAGCCTAAAAATATACTTCTTGATAAGAATAATCATGCTTATATTGCGCATTTTGAGTCTGCTGTTGAAAATCTGGATTTGGAAAATAAAGGAAAGAGCGCTGGAGATAGCGAATACTATTCTCCAGAGTATCGTAATGCTATAGAAAAGAATAGTAACTTAAAAGATGCGACCACATCTAAGCATGATATATGGGCTCTTGGTCGTGTGATTCATTTTATTGTTTCTGGTAGTGATGAGTGGTTTGGAATAGAGAGAGAGCCAACGGAACCTTTGGAAAAAGAGCCTTTAAAATGGCTTGTTCGAGATCTTCTGCGAAAAGATCCTAAGGAACGTTTGTCAGCAGCTAAAGCCCTTGCGATGTACGAGCCCCATTTGAAACGCATTTTTGGGTGTGTATGAATGAGATGAATCCCTCCTTTGATCCATTAAAGCTAGATGTGCGTGATAACACAGAGGCAACACCGACCTCTCGTTTTTTTGGCGGTGGGCGAAAAATGGTACGTCTTGTTGTATCAGAAAATGATAAAATGGTTAATTTAGCAGCAGCAAGGCTTAGTGAACAAGGATTTAAAGAAGCACAAGAGAAGCTTGCTCATGCAAAAGGCCTTTCTATCTTTAGGTTGTGGGTTCCAGTAACCATAAAGAAGGATGGAAAAGAAGAATCTATATTAATCAATATTCGCAGCGCTGCAAAACGATTGGGAGTATCAAAGCAAGTTGTATTTGAAGCTGCAAAATCAGGTACATTTCAAGAGTTACTTCGAAGTTTTAACCCAGTTTCTTTCCAAGGCTTGAAAAAGACAATGGAGAGTGCAGGTGTTAAAGTTTCTTTAGAACCTTTTTCAAAAATGTGTACGTATATTGCGCTAAATAGACAAAAATTGTGTAGGCCTGTAGAAGGAAGTATGGTTTATCAACCAGATCCTTCAGGTTTTGTTAAAGGGTTTCTATTCTGTTCTGATGGTACTGTATTCATTCATTGTAAAAGCAATATTCCTGGAAAGGATTTTATAATTAATGCTGATAGTCAAGAACAGTTGGTATGTGATGTGAACCGGGGTGCTGCAGTGCGCGCTAAAAACGCGTTTAGTTACTTTCAAACTACTGTGAGAGATGCTGGTATTATAATTTCATCACAAGAGCTTTTAAAGGTATATAACTATATTGCAACTTATGAAGAGACTAAGTTAGAAGAAGCAAAGAAGTCACAAGACCACAGTAGTTATGAAGATTGTTTTTTGAATCTTGGCATGGGTATTCAATTTAATACTTCAGGAGAGGTTTTTGTTCATTTTAATAAACCGGAGCGATCTGAGGCATGGGTTGCGGTGAAATTTCATGAAACAAAATTGATTAAGGTACTTACATTTAACTCTACAGAGTCCGATACTACAAAAAAAATAGCAGATAGCTACAGGGCAGCAAGAGAGTCTTATCGTAATGCACCTAATGTAAAAGCATCTTATTCTAGAGTTAAAGATGCTATTCAAGCTCATATTCCTAATATTACCTCTGAAGAAGTTGAAAAGATCTGTGGTTATATTACATGTAATCGAAAGGAAAAACAAAAAGAAGCGGCTAGTAGTTTGGAAAAAGTGTCTTACGTAAAGGCGCGCAAGCCTAAGGATAATCCAGATCATCCTTGTAGGGCAATTCAGTTTAATGCGGATGGTACTGTATTTATCCATTTTAATAAAAAAAAATTAGGGGATAGGGAGCTTGGAAGGGGTAGTTATAAGAAAGTGCGTTTAGCACTTAATTTTGATACGGGAGAGCCTCTTGCTGTTGCGCGTTTGATACTTAAAAGCAAAAAATATACATCTGCTACAGCTGCTGTGGAGCGCGAGTTTGGTTTTCTTCAGCGTTTTAAGGATTCACCTGGAATTGCTCAAGCGACTCAATGTGTAAAAGTAGATGGAAATGTTGCTAAGATGTTTTTTATTCAGCCTATTTATAGTAGAAATCTTAATGAGGCTATAGGAAAGGATTTAAATCCAAAAAAAGAGGCGCAAATTATATTAGATCTACTTAAAGGCGCACAAGAATTAGAAAAAAAAGGGGTAATTCATAGAGATATTAAGCCTGAAAATATATTTTTAGATGCAAAGGGAGATGCTTATATTGCAGATTTTGGACTCGCTCTTGATAATGATAGGGATCTACAAGCAAAAGGGCACAGAGCTGGAACTGCAGGATTTTATTCTCCAGAGTATGAGCATGCTAAAAAAGAACAATTGGCAGATGTGACCACGTTTAAGCATGATATGTGGGCTCTTGGTCGTACGATTTATATAATGCACTATGCGCGCGCGCCTAATATCCCAATAGAAAAACCAAAGAATTCTTTGGAAAACGGCACTGTGAGGTGGCTTTTATATGATCTTCTGCAAAATGATCCTAGCAAGCGCCTTTTAGCGTCTGAGGCTCTTGCAAAATATGAAACACTGTTGAAACGTATTGCAGAAATATCATGAATAATAAATCAATTGTAGCAGTAGATAGTGCTCGTTTCTCTAAGTACTTTGCAAAGCCTTTGTATGATACTTACTCTCTTAAAAGATACGAAGAGAGTTTGACATATATTTTTGGTGGTATGCATGAATGAGATGAATCCTTCCTTTGATCCATTAAAGCTAGATGTGCGTGATAACACAGAGGCAACACCGACCTCTCGTTTTTTTGGCGGTGGGCGAAAAATGGTACGTCTTGTTGTATCAGAAAATGATAAAATGGTTAATTTAGCAGCAGTAAGGCTTAGTGAACAAGGATTTAAAGAAGCACAAGAGAAGCTTGCTCATGCAAAAGGCCTTTCTATCTTTAGGTTGTGGGTTCCAGTAACCATAAAGAAGGATGGAAAAGAAGAATCTATACTAATCAATATTCGCAGCGCTGCAAAACGACTGGGAGTATCAAAGCAAGTTGTATTTGAAGCTGCAAAATCAGGTACATTTCAAGAGTTACTTCGAAGTTTTAACCCAGTTTCTTTCCAAGGCTTGAAAAAGACAATGGAGAGTGCAAGTGTTAAAGTTTCTTTAGAACCTTTTTCAAAAATGTGTACGTATATTGCGCTAAATAGACAAAAATTGTGTAAGCAAGCAGGAGATAGCGCAGCACATGTAGTTTATCAACCAGATCCTTCGGGCCTTGTTAAAGGGTTTCTATTCTATTCTGATGGTACTGTATTTATTCATTGTAAAAGCAATATTCCTGGAAAGGATTTTATAATTAACGCTGATAGTCAAGAACATCTGGCATGTGATGAAGAGGGGCTTGCTATACTGAACGCTGCTAGGGCCCAAAACATATTTCATTACTTTCAAACTACTGTAAGGGATGCAGGTGTTACAATTTCATCACAAAAGCTTTTAGAGGTATGTAATTACATTGTGACTCATCAAGAAGATAAACTAAAGGAGATGAAAAAGTCTCTTAAGTATATCAGTTATGAAGATAGTTTTTTGAGTCTTGGCATAGGTATTCGATTTGATGCTTCTGGCGACATTTTTATTTACTTTGATCAATCAAAACAATCTGAGGTGAGTGCTCCTAAAAAGAGATGGGTTGCGGTGATATTTCATGAGGCAAAATGGGATAAGACATTTACATTTAGCGCTAGAGAATCAGATACTACAGAAAAAATAGCAGATAGTCACAGGAAAGAAAAAGCTGCTTATTTTAGAGTTGGAAATGCTATTCACAGGGTGGGTATTTCTAGCATTCCTCTTGAAGAAATTAAAAATATTTGTAGTTATATTGCTCTTTACCGAGAAGAAAAACAAAAAGAAGCTGCCAATAGCTTAGATCAAGTTTCTTATGTAAGAGCAAATAAGCCTCCTCATAATCTTGCAAGAGGTATCCAATTTAATGCTGATGGTACTGTATTTATCCATTTTAACAAAGAACGATTACATGGTGATAAAAAACTTGGAGAGGGTGGTTTTAAAAAAGTGCGTTTAGCATGTAATTTTGATACAGGAGAGCCTCTTGCCGTTGCGCGTTTGGTAGACAGGGGCCAGAGGAGTTCAAAAGATCCTAGTGGCAGCCTTGCTATGGCACGAGAGTTTAGTTTTCTTCAGCGTTTTAAGGATTCACCTGGAATTGCTCAAGCAATTCAATGTGTAAAAGTGAATGGGAATGTTGCTAAAACATTTTTTATTCAGCCTCTTTATGAAAGAGATCTTTTTTCAACTGTCCGGTCTGGTAAGTTGAGTCCAAAGCAAAAAGCACAAATTGCTTTAGACCTGCTTAAAGGCGCACAAGAGTTAGAAAAAAAGGGTGTAATTCATAGAGATATTAAGCCTGGAAATGTATTTTTAGATGCGAAGGGACGTGCTTATATTGCAGATTTTGGAATTGCCCTTGATGATACAGATCTAATAGGAAAGCAGCAAGCAAATGGAACTCGTGCATTTTGCTCTCCAGAATATATAAGCAATTTTAATAAACCAGAACAGTTAGCAAATGTGACCACGTTTAAGCATGATATGTGGGCTCTTGGCTGTACGATTTATACGATGCTTAATGGAAATAGGATGCCAACTGAGGCGTTAGTACAGGCATTTAGAAGGACATCGCCTTTTGGAGAGCTTGTATTTGATCTTTTGCAAAAAGATCCTAGCAAGCGCCTTTTAGCATCTGAAGTTCTTGAAAAATATGAAACACAGTTGGGATTCATTATGGCCACGTCGTGAATGATAAATCAATTGCAGCAGTAGATAGTGCTCGTTTCTCTAAGTACTTTGTAAAGCCTTTGTATGATACTTACTCATTTGCAAGGATACCAGAGACCGTTATAAGATTGTTGACAGGAAAGAGCACTCATTCTCTTCCAGAAGATGCTATTGGTGGAGTATGGGACAAATACGATTGTGTGCTTCTGTTTTTAGTAGATGGCTTTGGTTTTCGTTTTTTTGATCAGTATGCATCAGAATATCCTTTTTTACGTCGTTTTGCTTCTGATGGTATTGTAACAAAAATTTCTGCGCAGTTTCCATCGACAACCGCTGCGCACATAACTACTCTCAGTACTGGAATGGAGGTTGGTCAAAGTGGTATTTATGAGTGGTTTTATTATGAGCCGCTTGTAGATCGTATGATTGCACCACTTCCCTTTTGCTATGCAGGAGATCGCTCTGTAAATACATTGTGTGATGCTAAGATACCTCCAGAGCAGTTTTTTCCAAAACACACTATTTATGAAGAGTTAAATAAGCATGGTGTTGATTCCCATGTTTTGCAGCATGAATCAATTGCTCATTCATTTTATTCTAGTGCCATGTGTAAGGGGGCTAATGTGCATCCCTTTACAAGTTTAACGGAAGGGTTGGAAAAGAGTGTGAATCTACTTGTGGAGTCATCAACAAATCCAGTTTATATCCATCTATACTTTGGTGATATAGATACGGTGGGGCACCGCTCTGGTATTCAATCCTCTGAATTTGCTCATGCCGTAGACTCTTGTTGGAAAGTTATGGAAGAGCATTTTTGGAAGAAAGTAGATTCTCTTGGAAAAAGGGTTGCTTGCATTGTAACTGCAGACCATGGAATGATTTCGCTCGATCCTAAAACAACGATTCAGTTAAATGAAATGTTTCCAGGAATTGTAGATGAATTTATTTGTAATGCTAAGGGCGAACCTCTTGTCCCTGCGGGTTCGAGTAGGGACTTTTTTTTACATATAAAACCAAAACGTTTAAAACCTGTTTTAGATATGTTAAGAAATGCTCTTAAAGGGATTGCAGAAGTATATCTAACTTCAGATCTCATAGAAAATGGATTTTTTGGTTTAAAAAGGCCTTCTCAAGAGTTTTTGAAGCGTGTTGGTAATCTTGTGATACTCCCTTACGCTAATGAAAGCATCTGGTGGCATCAGAAAGGGCGCTTTGAGCAGAATTTTTATGCATCGCATGGTGGGCTAACGCCAGAAGAGATGCACTCCTTATTCTTGTTCACAAAACTATAACGCAGGGCTTCACCCTGCAATATCATCTCTGGTTTTACCTAGGGCGGATGCCCTAGGCTTTTATAAATCAGGCTTTCAGCCTGAAAATAACCCCACATAGCCATATTCAGGGTGAAACCTTGCATTATAAAAACCTATGGCATCCGCGATGATATCGCAGGGTGAAACCCTGCATTATAAAAGCCTATGGCATCCGCGATGATATCGCAGGGTGAAACCCTGCATTATAAAAGCCTATGGCATCCGCGATGATATCGCAGGGTGAAACCCTGCATTATAAAAGCCTAGGGCAACGCCCTAGGAAGGCTGGGAGCCCTAGGAAGACTGGGAGCCCTAGGAAGGCTGGGAGCCCTAGGAACCAGGTAAATATTAACGTTTGGAGAACTGGAAGCGCTTACGAGCACCAGGCTGACCATATTTCTTACGCTCTTTCTTACGAGGATCGCGAGTTAGGAAGCCAAGAGACTTAAAGTCATGTCGTTTGTTTTCATCTTCTTTAACAAGAGCACGTGTGATTCCAAGACGAATGGCAATCACTTGGCCTTCGATACCACCACCTTTAACACGAATGATCATATCATAGTTATTTTCGATGCCATACTTGTTGAGAGGAGATAAAATCGTAGCTCTTTGTAGGTCTAGAGGAAAGTACTCATTGAAAGCACGTCCATTTACTTCGATAGTACCGTTACCAGGTCTTAAGCGAACAGCTGCTACTGCAGTTTTTCTTCGGCCTGTTGCTGTAGTTTCTTGTAGAGTCATAAATTATTTCTTCCTTAGATCGTTGCGGAAATAGGTTGTTGAGGATCCATACTATGTTTATCGCCTTTGAAGATACGCAATTTCTTTACTTGTGCTTTTGCAAGACGAGTCTTTGGCATCATGCCCTTCACAGCGTGTTCGATGATGTATGTAGGGTTACGAGCCATCATGTTACGGTAGGGAATTTCTCTCATCCCGCTCATGTAACCTGTATAGTAAGTGTAAATTTTTTGAGCTTCTTTTGCTCCTGTTACGCGAATTTTTTCAGCGTTGATGATAATCACACCATCACCGCAATCAACGTGCGGTGTAAAGCAAGTCTTATGTTTTCCGCGAAGAATTTTTGCAACTTCAGAGGCAAAGCGTCCTAAAGTTTTCCCAGAGGCATCTAGGATAAACCATGAGCGCTTAATTTTCTCTCTGTTTTGCATAACTGTTGTATTTTTGTTTTTAGGTTGCATGATGCTTATAAACCTTTTCGATTAATTGAAACTTGAAAGGGCAAACTATAGCTGTTTTCTACTATTTTTGCCAACTTGTTTTTACATGTTAAGTTCTTGTTTGATGCGAGAGCGAATTTCCATCTCTTTATTTCTGACAAGATAGATGCTGCAAAGAATACCTATCAGGCATAGAACAGTCGCAGCATGTAGTATTTTATATTTTAAAGATTTTTGAGCAGCGGGGTGAAATTGTAGTTTTTGAATGAATCTGCCTGCAATTAGATCGCATACGATAAGGAGTACAACAAATGTAAGTTTCATATGAAACCAGCCAAGAGATGCGCCAAATTTTGTTTGAGGCAGAAGAAATAGTCCTGTAATGATAACCAAAACCAGAGAAGGAATATTCACCATAAGATAGATTTTTTTACAAATTTGTGCTAGACGCAGCTGTATTTTCTCATCTTCTTTGGGGAAATAACCTAAGAGCCCAGTGAGAGTTACAAGGTTGCCAACCCACACAAATACGCATAAGACATGAAAAACTTTTAAGAGAACCATAAGATTACCACTGTACATAAAGAGATATAATGGGATAGAATAGCGCTTCATTTAATGCAACTTTTTTTGACTTTAGGGCCATTTATTATGCAGCGCAAACTTAAAAGTTTTTATATACGCACTTATGGATGTCAGATGAATGAGCTAGATTCTGAGCTCATGATAGGTCAGCTTGAAAAGAGAGGACTTACAAGAGCAAATGATGAAGCGGATGCGGATCTCTTAATTTTCAATACATGTTCTATCAGAGACTTGGCCGAGCGCAAGGTTATGGGAAAGATTGGCAAGCTTGCAAGTCTTGGCAAGATACAGCAAAAAAGAGCTGTCATCGGTGTTACTGGTTGTATGGCTAATGCAAAAAAAGAGACTCTTTTTAGAAAGCTTCCCCATGTTGATTTTGTTTTGGGTACTAATAATATTGGTGACTTAAACCAAGTTTTAGATGAAGTTATTGATACAGGCAAGCAAGCTATTCGAACAGACGATCAGTTTGAGGAAAATTTAGATTACCTTGCTGCTAAAAGAGAAGATCCAGTTAAAGCTTTTGTTTCTATTATCAGGGGTTGTGATAAGTTTTGTACTTATTGTGTTGTTCCCTACACAAGAGGGCAGGAGGTTTCAAGGCCTCCAGAAAGCATTTTGGAAGAATGTCGCCATCTTGTGGCCTCTGGCTACAAGGAAATCACACTTCTTGGACAGAATGTCAATAGCTATGGAAAAGATAAGCCTGAGTGGAACTGCTTGTTTCATGATCTTCTCTATAAAATAGATCAAATACCAGGAGTTGGCAGAGTACGTTTTATGACAAGCCATCCTGTTGATATTACAAGAGAACTTATGGAAGCAATAAGGGACTTGCCCTCTCTTTGTGAATTTGTCCACTTTCCGCTTCAGGCAGGATCTAATCGTATTTTGAAGAAAATGCATCGAATCTACACCGTAGAGCAATATTTAGAGAAAGTAGAGATGTTGCGTTCCATCGTTCCCAATGTTGCTTTGGGAACAGATATTATCGTGGGCTTTCCAACTGAAACAGATGAAGATTTTGAAGAGACATACAGGCTCTTAAAAGAAATTGAGTACTCTGTTGCTTTTCTTTTCGCTTATAGTCCTAGAAAGGGAACCCCTGCGATGCGCTGGCAAGATGATATCCCAGAAGAAGTAAAGCAAGAAAGATTGCAAAGGCTTCTTGCACTATATGCAGAGACAACATCTAAGAGCTTTCAGAATATGCTGGGGCAAGAAGTTGAAGTGCTAGTAGAGCGCAAGAATAGGGGAGATGAACGCCTTAAAGGGCGCACGCGCTGTTGGAAGAATGTCATTTTTTCAGGTGATGAGAATTTGGTTGGATCATTTCAAAAAGTGCAAGTGCATAGCTTTAGCAATCAAACATTACTTGGTGAGTTGCAAACATCTTTAAGGATTGTTTAAATGAGTCTACTTTCTCAATGGCTGCTGCGTATTGATGGGTGGGTTTGGGGGCCTGCGCTCTTGATATTTCTTGTGGGAACAGGAGTTTATCTTACCTTTTTACTTCGAGGATTACAGTTTTGCTATCTTGGGTATGCCCTCAAATTAGCATTTTCTAGACACAACAAGGAAGGGGCTGGTGATATCAGTCACTTTCAATCTCTTATGACGTCTCTTGCTGCAACAATTGGTATTGGAAATATTGCAGGTGTTGCAACAGCTATCATGATTGGAGGGGCGGGTGCGCTTTTTTGGATGTGGATAACTGCACTTGTAGGGATGGCAACAAAATATTCAGAGGCAATACTTGCTGTAAAGTACCGCATTGTTGATAAGAGGGGCGAGATGGCAGGTGGCCCTATGTACTTTATTGAAAGGGGATTTGGTTGTAAGTGGCTTGCTATTCTTTTTGCACTTTTTGGGGCAGTGGCAGCTCTTGGGACTGGTAATATGGTACAGTCGCACTCTGTTGCAGATGCAGTTCAAACGCTATTGCCTGTTAACCATTGGTGGATAGGCATCTCTTTGGGGATTCTTACAGCTTGTGTACTCTTTGGGGGCGTTAAGAGTATAGGTAAGGTCTCTTCTGTGCTTGTTCCTGTTATGGCTCTACTTTATTTGCTTGGTGGTCTTGCAATTTTAGTGATCTCTTATGATAAATTGCCAAAAGCCTTTGTACTTATCGTAGAAAGTGCCTTTACAGGCCAAGCTGCAGTTGGTGGATTTGTTGGATCTAGCTTGCTACTTGCCATTCAGATGGGTGTTGCAAGAGGTGTTTTTTCTAATGAGGCAGGCCTTGGAACAGCATCTATCGCAGCAGCGGCAGCTAAGACAGATGTTCCTGGTCGCCAAGCGCTCATATCGATGACAGGTACCTTTCTTGCAACACTTGTAGTTTGTACAATTACTGGGCTTGTCATTACAACAACAGGAGTAATTGGATCTGTAGGCCAAAGTGGAGAATTACTTAATGGAGGGCCATTGACGATGAGGGCTTTTGATTCTGTACTTCCAGGAGGTGGGCTTATAGTTACGATAGGTGTTGTCTTGTTTGCTTATTCCACAATCATTGGCTGGGCCTATTATGGGGAAAAGTGTATAGAGTATCTTTTTGGCGAGCGCTCTATTAATTTGTATCGCCTGTTATTTACATTATTTGTGGTTTTAGGCTCAGGTCTTAGTTTAGATGTTGTTTGGAGTCTTGCTGATATCTCTAATGGCCTTATGGCAATTCCCAATTTGATTGGTGTTCTGGGGCTGTCACATGTTGTTGCATCAGAAACAAGGGCATTTGAAAGACTTCTTAAAACAGAAAATTCAAGATTTTAATGTTTTTGATAGATGTGTGAGTGAGTGCATGATATTTGGATCGGATGCTTTTGCTTTTTCAATCTGTTTTATACTTGTCATTACAGTAGAGTGGTCTCTTGAAAAAAGATCTCCAATTTTCATGAAGGCAAGTTGAAGTTCACTGCGGCATAAGTACATTGCCATCTGTCTTGGAAAACTGCACTCTTTACTTTGGGCTTTACCAAGAATATCGTCAACGCGAATACCATAAAATTCTGCAACAGTTTTAATGATTTTTCGCGGTGTTAAAATACTTTCTTCTTCAATTTTTATAAGGTCAGCAAGAAGATTTCTAATATGATCTAGTGAAAAAAGTGGTGTGTTTTTTTCAGAGATGCCTTCTAGATGAGATCGAAGAACTAGAGCTTCTAGTGCTTTTAAAAGGGATTTAGAACTATTTTTAAACGTATTTAGGAAAAATTCTATAGTGTTTTCTGGTAATTTTATGTTCATGCTTTCTATTTTTTGAAGAAGCAGTTGTTTCATTTCATCTTTTTGTAGAGGCTCCAAGATAAGCACAATTCCCCACTCAAAACGGCTGATAAGCCTTGGTTCTATATCATGCAAATCTTTGGGTAGGTTTTTCGAGCTTAAAATGATCTGTTTTCCTTCAAGATGTAGGCTATTAAAGGTATGAAAGAGTTCTTCTTGAGTTGCGCCTTTTCTAGAAAAAATTTCGATATCATCAATAAAAAGAGCATCGATATTTCTATAAGATTCTCTAAAAAATTGCATTTCACCTGCCCTTATAGAGCTTACAACATGCTCTGTAAATGTCTCTGCACGCGTATAAATGACTTTTAATCCTTGGCTTTTTAGCCAGGTTGCAAGAGCCATTAGAAGATGTGTTTTTCCAGAACCTGCAGGTCCTGATAAGAACAGGGGATTTATTGATCCAAGAGATACACTCTGTTTATTTCCCATTCCTGCAAGTTCGCAAAATAGCTTATAGGGTACTGTATTACTTTTCGAGGAGACAAAGTTGTCTAGCGTATGACTCACATCAATGGGGTCTGAACGTAGTGAAAATGCAGGAGTTATAAGATGTCTGTTTTCTTTGTTGTCTAGTTTTTTTACTGAAGGAGCTAGTTGCTCTGCTATTTTTTTTGCAATGGATAGGTGAACTTTAATTCTTTTGTTATTTTTGTTAACAAATTGAGAAAGAATAATTGGGCGTACGTGTTCTTCAAACCAATGTAGTTGAAAGGAATCTTTAGCTTCTAAGTAAAGATTACATGCATCAAAGCCTGTAACTTTTAAAGGGGTAAGCCATTTTTTTACAGTGGCATACCCCAATTCTTTCTCTTGAGATAGTAAGAAGTCGTTCCAAGCCTTCATGGGCGTTAACTACCCCTTCATGACTTCTACGGTAGGGCGTTTTGGACGACTTAGTTGCTTATTGGTATACCATTGTTGTAATATGCCAAGGAGCATTGAAGAGAGCCAGTAAATGTTTAATCCCGATGGGAAGTTATAAAACATAACTGTAAAGAAGATGACCATGATATTGCTCATAAACTTTTGCTGTCTTTGTTGATCTGTCAGAAGAGCCGGGTCTTTGGGGGCAGTGGAGCTCATCTTTTGCTGAAAATACATGACAGCACCGAGTAGGAATGGAAGAAGATGAAACTCTGTTCCAACAAAGGGAATAGGGTAGCTCCAGCTGAAAAGCACATCTGGGGCAGTTAAGTTGTCGATCCATCCGGGAATGAATGGAACACCTCTCAAGGCAAATGTAGATTTTAAAAGATCAAACATACCAATCAAAAAGGGCATTTGGATCAAGATAGGAAGGCAGCCAGTGAATGGGTTGACATGTTTGGATCGATAGAGATTCATGATCTCCATCTGGGCTTTTTTCTGATCTTTTTTATGCTTAGCCTGGATAGCAGCAACTTCTGGTGCAAGCTCTTGCATGCGTCTCATCGATTTAAATGACCAAGCGTTGAGAGGGTAAAGCATTATGCGAAGTGCAATTGTTAGTAGTACAATGGATGCAGCCCATGACGAGGTAAGCATGTAAAAGAAGTTCATGAGGATGAGCAAGAACTTGGCAAAGGGTTCTGATATAAATGAGAACCAACCTTGAAAGCTTTGAGATGCGGTGTAATCAGGCTCATAACCAGTTTCTGGATCAAAAAAAGCGAGGTCTGCTGCATGTAAAGCACTCTCTGCATAAGGTCCTGCAAAAATGCGCATATTTATCGTCTCTTCATTACCTTTTAAAGGAAGAAGCGTGTTATAACCTGGAAATTCATTAATTTTAAAGCGCTCATACTTCGCATCTATATCGACAAGTTTAGTAGGTGCAAGTTTTCCTGGGACATACTGAATTTTGTAGCCACCAACAGTTTCATTGACAGGTCCAAGAATAATGCCTAGATAACCATTGGAATTGCTGACCCAATTGGGGTAAACAGAGCTTACTGAAATGGTCTCTTTCTCTTTGGGTAGATCCATTGTTTCGACATCTGCTTTGTTTTGTCTTGTGATGCGGTATTTTAGGACAGGTGAAAAGCTGCCAGAAATAAGCTCTACTTCTGGAACGCCCGTTGTAAGCCACAATCCTTTGCTATCCCCTTCAATCTTAATTGAGAGGTCAATAAAGTAGGGAACATGTTGAGATGGATTGTCGGGGTTTTTTGCAAGAGAAAAGGTTTTTGTAATACGTCTATGCTGTTGAATTGCTTCAAAAACGATATGATTTTCATCAAATTCTTTGACTTCATAAACAAGTTCAGCAAGCTCTGGATAGTCAGACACAATATTGAAAGCGTAATAACGAGGAGGCACTGTGATTTTATTTTGGTTTGGAGAAAGAACCAAATCCCTTCGAATGAGAGGATAGTATCCACCGATTTGCGTTTTTGTGTTTAAGGTGCGCTCAGAAGTAGATTCTTTGCTAGGAGTATAGTAAGAAGAGCTCGGAAAATGATCATTGTAGGGGTAGTCTGATTGCATTGTGCGGTCAAACTCAATTTCTCGAACCAAGCTGTTTGGGGTTTTATCATTTTTAAATGGTAGGTTAATTTCTTTGAGAGCAGCTCCATAGTTAGAAAAAACAAGTTGCTGGTAGGTATTTTCAAGCACAAAAAGTAGCTCTTTCGATTTTTCTTTAACCTCTTCTTCCTTTGCAGGGATAGGTGTAGGCGCTGCCTCTTTTGTTTTGGCAAGAGATTCTTTTTTCTTAGACCATTCTAAGCGCTCTTGTTCTTTTTGATTTTCAAAGTAATAGTTAAGTCCAAAAAAGACTGCGCCAATGCAGAGTATGAAAATTAGGGTACGTTTATCCATAATAAGTTAAGATTCCAATGCAGATTAAAAGTAAAAACTCTATCATAGTCATCGTTTGATTAAAAGGTTATATACAAACAAGTTCAAGAATTAGTTCTTGACAACGCGAAAGCTTTCGCGGTTCAACGATCATAATCAACTCCATATTGCTAATATTGAGTTGATTATGATCGTTGAGCCTCGGGGCTTTGGCGAGAGTCAAAAAACAATTCTTGAACTTGTTTGTGTATAAATTGAGAGTTTAAGATGCAGACCGTAATTGATGTTTTAGTAGAACGTGGATTTATAGAGGCCATGACAAGTGAGGAAATTAAAACTCTAGTCAAAACACCTCAAAGAGTTTATTCCGGATTTGATCCCACAGGAGATAGTTTGCATCTTGGGCATCTTGTGCCTATTATGGGACTTGCCTGGTTTCAGCGCTTTGGACACACACCTGTTGCAATTGTGGGTGGAGCAACAGGAATGGTAGGAGATCCTTCTGGAAAGAGTAAGGAGCGTAATCTTTTAGATCAAGAAACACTTGCTCACAATCTTCTTGGAATACGTAAAAATCTAGAGGCTATTTTAAATTTTAATGACGAGAGTACAAAGCCTTTTATTTTAAATAATTTTGATTGGTTTAAGCAGTTTTCTTTTTTAGATTTTTTGAGAGATGTTGGAAAAAATTTTAGAATAGGTTCAATGTTGTCAAAAGAGAGCGTACGGGTACGTATGCAGTCTGAAGAGGGGCTAAGTTTTACAGAATTTAGTTATCAAATTTTACAAGCCTATGACTTTTTGTATCTTTCAGAGCATCATAATGTGCTAATCCAGCTCGGTGGCAGTGATCAGTGGGGTAATATAACAGCAGGTACTGAGCTTATTCGCAAGGTACAGGGTAAGAGTGCGTTTGGTATTACATTTCCTCTTTTAAAAAGAAGTGATGGTAAAAAGTTTGGAAAAACAGAGGAGGGGGCTGTGTGGCTATCTTCTGAAAAAACATCGCCTTATACATTTTATCAATATCTTTTTAGTATACCCGATTTGGATGTGATACCACTAATGAAGATGCTCACTTTTATGGATATGGAAGAAATTAATCACTATGAGCATAAGATGCAGCAAAGTGATTATATTGCAAATACAGCTCAAAAGAAACTTGCAGAAGAAGTTACTCGTATCGTTCATGGGAAAGATGGCTTGGAAATAGCTTTAAAGGTAACTAAAGGAGCATCTCCTGGTTCAAATACCATTTTAGATATAAATGTTTTAGAAAATCTAGCTCAGGATATGAAGAGTAAGTCGTTTTCTAAAGTTGAGCTCATCAATGTTAAGCTTATTGATCTTTTAGTAAAGTTAGAAGCTGTTGCTAGCAAAGGAGAAGCACGACGGCTTATTCAAGGTGGTGGTGTGTATATCAATAATCAAAAAGTTATTGACGAATTTCGTGTCATAGTCATGGATGACTTTATTGAAGAGAAGATGTTTTTACTCTCAGTTGGAAAGAAACATAAGATGATTGTTGGAATTATTGCTTGAATGAAAATAGATTAAGAGTAAAATCATACGTTTACATAGGATTTTAAAATGGTGCGTTATAAGAGTTTAGAAAATGGAGATTAGAAAAATATGAGCACGATGACTAAAAAGAATTTTATCTCGACAATATCGCAAGATATTAATTTACACCCGAACACAGTACGTCAGGTTATTCAGTCTTTTTTAGACCAGATGACAGATGCCCTTTCGAGTGGTGATCGTTTAGAATTTCGCGATTTTGGTGTGTTTGAAGTAGTTAAAAGAAAGCCGAAAATTGGACGCAATCCAAAAGATGCTTCCGTTCCTATCGTAATACCAGCAAGATCTGCTGTGAAGTTTACGCCAGGCAAAAAGATGAAGCAGCTTATTGAAACGGAATAAAAGTTACCAATTTGCTTTAAAGACAATTGAGGGCGTATAGATGGCGCTCGTGTTTCTGCCGGCAATGGATGTAATAACCCCTAATTCCAGGTGCATGTGTTTATTGAAGTTATAAGCTATCGTAGGGACTATAGTGATGCTTTCAATGGAGTTTGTGTTGATTGTTGCTGGTGATAAAGGAGTTGTCCCTGCAAAGCCATAGAAAGAATTTTTATTAACATGTTGGTAGGATAGGTCTAAGACAAATTCTAAATGTTTTGTTAAATGCTGCTCTATGCCAAGAGTTAATATGAGGTAGTTGCCAGGTAGTATCGTCCCTTTTGTATTGTAATCTCCTCCAAAGAAATTGTATCCCGATAAGGAAACCCTATTAGTCCTGATGCCATAATTGAAGTTTCCAACAACTCTGAGGGAGTGTTCCTTTGAGTTCTTGAAGACTTTTTCTGCATAGAGTCCAAAGACAGTATAGAAGCAGCCATCACTTGTACCATCTGTTTTAAGTCTAGATGGGTTGAGATGTTCGTGTTTACCAAGTGGAAAAATTTCACGTACAAACACTAGACAGTTTGGTTTTAAAGAATTTTCTTGTTCCTTCAGGATTTGGTAGGCCAAACGAAGTTGGAAATTGCTGATATTAGCATCTTTTTGTTGATGTGTTTCTTGGCGCAAAAAGTAAACATCACTTTCAAGATCGATATTTTTGACTAGCCCTACAAAGGTTTGAATTCTGTAAGTCATCGTTACAAAATGTGCATTTTGTATTCTGTTCCAATGGCTATCATATTTATCACATTCATTTTGGTAATAGAAAAAAGTTCTATTGGTTATGTGACCTGCTTTTTCTACAACACCAGGAGATGTAAGAAGGGTGCCGCTCCACCAAGGCTCAAAATCTTGATCCCATGCAGTGTTTGAGTATCCTTGAATGGATTTGCATAATAAAAGTAAAAATAGAACAAAAAACTTCATGCGTATTTTATTAGACTTCTTGCGTAATTACATTTGCTTGTTAAAATTGTCTTTTTTGACATCTTTATCGTTAAATTTTTCAAGCATATGTTCACATATGCTTGAAAAATTTATCAATAAATCTACTCAAAAAATTTCAATTTTTCTAA
>JARLHF010000013.1 GCA_031292375.1 Chlamydiales bacterium | reverse complement strand
GAACCACTTTATTTGGATATCCTAAACGGTGTAGAACGCATCATAAATGATAAATTATAAGTCTCCGTGTCTCCGCGTCTCCGTGTTTTAACTATTCAAGTTATTGATTAGCAGATAGTTGAAAATCGAGCTGGCGTTAACTAATATCATGGACAAATTCATCTAGATGCTCTTTTATTCCATGCTGCATGACAACAACATGAGAAAGCCGCCCATAGTGAGGACAGTTTACGCTTGCAAGACTCCACTTCTCTTTTACTGCCTGAATGGGTTCTTTAAAAAAAACTGTATTAGAATAGGGATTCAAATACACAGGATAGTTCACCGCCTTCAACGCGTTGTAGAGGTAAATAGCATTTTCCAAAATTTTGATAGCCTCTTCTTGAAATGTATCAAAATGCACAGTTGTTAAAGTCCACCAAAAAATCAATGTATTTAATGAACTTCGAGAACATGCAATCGTCATATTATGACTGTTTAAGTATTGAATGTATTCTTGTTCCATAGACTCCATAAGCTCTCTTCTAATCAGAAAAACCCCCAAAGGAACAGGTGAGCCAAAAAATTTATGCCCAGAGACAGCTATACTATCAAATGGATACTTTTCAAAATTTATTTCTGGAGCTTTGGGATCTTGTAAAAATGGCAAAAACCCTCCAAAAAGCGCTGCATCCACATGGTAGTAAACATGTTTTACATAAGCTGCATCTACAACACGCTTAATTTCCTCTATATCGTCAATTGCGCCTTTAAACGTTGTTCCTAAACAGACTGAAAAGAGAGCTGGCCTATCTGAATTAAGCTTTTCCTTTAAGTCTTCATAGTCCATCTCACCACTTGGATCCGTCTTTATCGTGCAACATTCTAAATCCAAAATCTTTCCAACATTCAAAATGGAATAATGAGCATTATCAGAGACATAAAGAATAGGCTTGCCAAACTTCCTTAAAATCTCTCTTCCCATAAACAATCCTTGCTCATTACCTTGTGTACCACTACCTGTAACATACCCCCACGCTGAATTTGGCTTAAATTTATAAAGATGCTCAAAATAATGAATAACTTCCCTTTCAAATGCATGTGCATTGAGGTGGCAATAGACATCTTCTTCCCAATTTCCAACATCATTAAACATAACCCTTGCTTCTACAGAGTTTACCCACCAATTAAAAAACTCTCTTAAATTAAAAGCAAAGTTCACAGGATAAGTGATAAATGTTTTTACATACTTTGTACTATCCTGTGTAAAAGCGTGAAGACGAGTAAGAGCCTCTTCTGCTAAAACTTCATCTACAGACCTTTTATAGCGCTTAGAGGTACGTATATCTTTAGTCATTTTGCTCTCTTCCTATATTGAAACACTTGCCCTGCAATCCAGTAATTTTCATTAGATCCTATCACAAAAACATCTACCAATGAACTTTGATCACTAATTTTCCTAACTTCTCCTGGTAGCAAATCTACTACCTTTTCATTTTCACTAACATCAAGAAGAACTTTATACCACTGCATAGTCTCAACAACACACTTTCGTATCTGGCACGCATTCTCCCCTATTCCTCCACTAAAAATAAGAGCATCTATGCCCCCTAAAATCGCAATATAAGCACCTATGTATTTTACAATTCTGTAGCAAAACATCTCTATTGCAAGGTTTGCTTGCTCTTGTCCATTTACAGACAATAATTCTTTCATTTTTGATGTAACCCCTGATACACCTAAAAGCCCAGAGTCTTGATTCAATATTTTTGTAATCTCAGAAATAGACTTATTTTCTTTTAAACAAAGGTATTCCAATAATCCAGGATCAATATCTCCAGAGCGCGTCTCCATCATAAGTCCTTGAAGCGGTGTAAAGCCCATTGATGTATCCACAGATGCCCCTTGGCTGATTGCTGTTATCGAACACCCTCCTCCCAAATGCACTGTAATTACTTTTGCAGATTTCTTCTTTGTTTCTTGAAGGTATGCATTCCAAAGCGCTTCATGAGCAATACCATGAAATCCATATGCCATAATATGATGTTTTAAAGTCATTTTATAAGGTATTGCGTACGTAGATGCCTTCTTTGGTATGCTTTGGTGAAAGGCTGTGTCAAAAACAGCAATTTGTAACATCTGGCTTCCAAAGTGCAAAACACATTCTTGAATGTTCTTTAAACATATAGGATTGTGTAAAGGTGCCATTTCAGAGTATTTTTCTAGATGTTGAATAACTGTAGAGTCAATCTTAGTAGGCATGCAAAACTCAAAACCACCATGCACTAATCTATGACCTATTCCTACTATTTTTTTTGAAGTAAATCTTGGCAAGACCTCATCTATATCTCCATCTACATCGAAAGAAGAGATCAGTTTCAAAATCTTCTGATTTACAGAGAAAAGAGATAATTTAAGTCTAGCGCTCCCCTGATTGACAACTAAAATATTATCCATAAGGCCATTTCCAATCTCTAACTTCTGGCATATCTTCACCATGCTCTGCAATATAATGCTTATGATCGATCAACTTATTTTCAATCTCTTGGATCAAATAAGCTCTCTTATGCTCCAACTGCGGCAAGCGCCTTGCAACTGCTTCAACAAGATGAAAGCGGTCCATTTCATTTAATACTGTCATATCAAAAGGCGTCGTTGTGCTACCCTCTTCTTTATAGCCTCTAACATGTATATTTGAATGATTTGTTCTTCTGTATGTTAAACGGTGAATAAGCCATGGATATCCATGAAAAGCAAAAATGACAGGCTTATCTTTTGTAAAAATATCATCAAATTCGCTATCTGGAAGACCATGCGGATGCTCTGACTGAGGTTGCAGCACCATTAAATCAACAATATTAACAACTCTTATCTTTATATCAGGAGCCACTTTTCTTAAAATATCTACAGCTGCAAGAGTTTCTTGAGTAGGAACATCTCCACAACACGCCATAACGACATCTGGTTCTACTCCATAATCATTACTTGCAAAAGCCCAAATGCCAACACCCTTTGTGCAATGCTTGATTGCTTCATCCATAGTGAGATATTGCGCTTCTGCATGCTTGCCTGCGATAATAACGTTGACAAAATTCTTGCTCCTCAAACAATGATCTACAACTGAAAGCAACGTGTTAGCATCGGCAGGAAGATAGATACGAATAATCTCTGCCTTTTTGTTGACGACATGGTCAATAAAACCTGGATCTTGATGTGAAAAGCCATTGTGGTCTTGTCTCCACACATGCGATGTTAAAAAGTAATTTAAAGAGGCAATAGGCCTTCTCCATGGTATTTTACGCGCAACTTTTAACCACTTTGCATGCTGATTAAACATGGAATCAATAATATGAATAAATGCCTCATAACAAGAAAAAATACCATGACGCCCTGTCAAAAGATAACCCTCTAGCCATCCTTGACACATATGCTCACTCAAAACCTCCATCACACGCCCACAAGGACCCAAATGCTCATCAGTAGGAAGAATTTCTGCCTCAAAAACCTTATTTGTTACTTCAAAAAGAGCACCAAGCCTATTAGAGGCCGTTTCATCAGGGCCTACCACTCTAAAATTCTTACTTTCTAAATTCAATTTCATAACATCACGAAGAAAACCTCCTAGCACTTTTGCAGATTCTGCGAATTTTGTACCTCTAGCACCTATATCCACTTCATATTTTTTAAAATCGGGCATCTTTAAATCCACTAAAAGCTTACCTCCATTTGCATGAGGGTTTGATCCCATACGATGAGTACCCTTTGGTGCAAGCTCTTGTAATTCCTCTATGAGCCTTCCTTTTTCATCAAATAGTTCTTCTGGCCTATAACTCTTTAGCCACTTCTCTAAAAGCTTCAAATGTTTAGGATTTTCTGCAAGTTCACTCAAAGGCACTTGGTGAGAGCGCCATGAGTTCTCTACATTTTTTCCATCCACTAAATGTGGTCCTGTCCATCCTTTCGGCGATCTTAAAATAATCATAGGCCAGCGGTATTCTTTGGCAGACAGACCTTTTTGTTTGTGCGTACGTGCATCGTGCTGAATCTGCCTAATCTCTTCAATGGCTGTTTCTAAGACACTTGACATCTGCTGATGCATCAGGGCGGGCTCTGATCCTTCCACAAAATAGGGCTTATATCCATAACCTATGAACAGTTTTTCTAAATCTGCATGACTAATACGAGCAAGAACTGTGGGATTTGCAATTTTATAACCATTTAAGTGCAAAATAGGTAAAACTGCGCCATCATTTATAGGACATAAAAATTTATTGGAATGCCAACTTGTTGCAAGTGGGCCAGTCTCTGCTTCTCCATCTCCTACAACAGTACAAGCAATGAGATGCGGATTATCCAAAACAGCTCCATAAGCGTGCGCAAGCACATATCCTAATTCACCTCCCTCGTGAATAGACCCCGGAGTCTCTGGAGCTACATGACTTGGAATGCCGCCAGGAAATGAAAACTGTTTGAATAATTTTTGCATGCCCTCTTCATCTTGAGAAATCTCTGGATACACTTCACTATATGTCCCCTCAAGATAGGTATTTGCAACAAGTGCAGGCCCACCATGTCCTGGCCCTGCCAAAAAAATGACGTCAAGCCCCAACTTTTTAATGAGACGATTCATATGCACATAAATAAAATTAAGACCAGGAGTAGTTCCCCAATGTCCAAGCAGTCGTGGCTTAATGTGCTGAATTTTCAAAGGCTCTTTCAATAAGGGATTGCTCATAAGATAAATTTGGCCTATGGACAAATAATTTGCAGCCCTCCAATAAGCATCCATTTTTCTCTCTTCTTCCAAGCTAATCATACGCCCTCCTAATCTATCCTTTGATGATATACACAAACGAGTTCAAGAATTGGTTTGTGTATTATGTATATATAACCTCAGATCCTTCTAGTAAATAAAATTATTTTTCTGTATACAAATTCTTTACTAACTCAGGTTACATAAAAAAAGGAAAACATGGGACCAGATAATTATTCTCTTATTTCAGCACTCTTTCCAAAACTTCTTGGCATCATCTATTTCATTGCATTTGGAGGCTTTTTATTTCAAATTAAGGGCTTATTGGGAGAAAAGGGCATCCTTCCTATTAAAGCCTTTCTTCGTTATATAAAAATGCGCATAGGCCCTTCTGGCTATTTTTATGTGCCAACGCTTTTTTGGTTTAATTCAGGCAATAAAGCTCTTGTATCTGTAGTTGCTACAGGCACTCTTTGCTCCCTTCTTTTAATCATCAACAATGATCCTGCCTATACCCCCATTTTTTTGATCCTTTTAGCTATTCTACACCTTTCTATCGTGTCCGCAGGGCAAGATTTTTTAAGTTTTGGCTGGGAAACCACACTCTTAGAAATCACTTATATTACAATCTTTTTAAGTCTTAGCTCACCTCCAAACCCTTTTATTTGGATAAGTCTCAATCTTTTACTCTTTCGACTGCATTTTGAGGGAGGCATGTCCAAACTACTTAGCCACGATAAAAACTGGAGAAATTTGACAGCTGTTGCCTTTCATTACCAATCTCAACCCATTCCCAACGTTATTGCCTGGTACGTACATAAATTACCTCTATCCTTTCATAAGGTATCTTGCGCCCTTATGCTTTTCATAGAGATTGTTGTTCCTTTTGCTATCTTTTTAAGTGAAGACATAAGAGGTATTACTTTTCTTCTTTTACTAGGACTTCAGCTCATGATTTTACTTACAGGCAATTTTTCTTATCTCAACTGGATGACGATACTCTTTTCTACAATTTTGATTAGCAATCACTACTTAAACCATCTTTTACAGCCCAAGTCCTGGGAATTTTTAGATGCCACCTTATGGTGTTCTATTGTAGGCGTTATTTTTATTCTCCTTCAATTAGCCTCCCTTTGGAACTTTCTTCTCCCTACAAAAAAAATACTCATACGCCTATTTTCTTGGATAGAGCCTTTCCATCCTATCAACAAGCATGGCATATTCGCTGTAATGACAACAAAACGCCTTGAAATTGTCATTGAAGGTAGTAATGATCAAATCAATTGGTATGAATATACCTTCTTCTTTAAACCCTCAGAAATTACAAGACGCCCTAGATGGTTTGCACCCTACCATCCACGCCTTGACTGGCGCGTATGGTTTTTACCTTTTACAAATTATGCCTCTAGCTATTGGTTTCAGCAATTTATTGAATGCCTACTTCTTGGCTCTTCAGATGTACTTAAGCTCATTCGAAAAAACCCTTTTCCAAATGAGCCTCCCCTATTCATCAGAGTGCTTCTTTATGACTATGAATTTAGCGACAAAGAGACTAAAAAAAATACAAACGTTTGGTGGAAACGCACACTTATAAGCTCTTATTCGCCCATATTAACACTAAACAGACATGAAAATAGACTTCTTGCATAATTAGCTTTGCTTAGAAAAATTGAAATTTTTTGAGTAGATTTATTGATAAATTTTGAGAGCATATGTAAACATATGGTTGAAAAATTTAACGATAAAGATGCAAAAAAAGACAATTTTAACAAGCAAATGTAATTACGCAAGAAGTCTAATATAAAATGAATTCCAAAGAAGCAAAAAAATCTCTTATTGCAGCCTCCATTGGAAATGCTCTTGAATGGTATGACTTTGGACTATACGGCTTTCTTGCAACAACTATACAAAAATTATTTTTCCCATTTCAAACTACATCACATGGCATATTTTCTGTTTTTGTTATATTTGCCGTCGGTTTATTTATGAGGCCTCTGGGAGGACTTATCTTTGGACATATCGGCGATAAAATTGGAAGAAAGACAGCCCTTATTGCATCCATTGCAACTATGGCAATTCCTACATTCCTAATAGGCTTACTTCCTACTTATGCAAGCGCTGGTATTACAGCAACCTATCTACTCATTGCTACAAGGCTATTACAGGGGCTTGCAGTGGGTGGTGAGATGATTGGAGCCATGATCTTTCTTACAGAACATGCCCCACAAGAAAAAAGAGGTGTATCAAGTTGTTTAGTATACTCTGTGGGCTCGCTAGGTGGCTTACTTGGCGCTATGGCTGGAGTTTTAGCTCATACTTTTTTTACGGAAGAAGAACTCTTAAGTGGTGGATGGCGATGGCCCTTTTTAGTTGGCATTTTAATCGGTGGGATAGGCCTTTATATCCGATTAAAAATTAAAGAGACCCCCCTCTTTATCAAACTACAAAACAATAATAATACTGCCATTAAACCCTTTAGAGAGGCCATCCAAAGACACCTCAAAGAGATCATCATCATTTTTCTTCTTATCTCTTTTCAAGCAACAGGTTTTTACCTTCCTTTTGTGTACCTAACCACGTGGCTTACAGAAAATGCTCATTTTTCAAGCAGAAATGCTCTTTTACTCAACACATTTGGAATATTTCTACTTACACCTCTTATTCTTGGTTTTGCAGCACTCTCTGATAAGATAGGCAGAAGAAAAATCTTATTGACAAGTACTCTTTGCATCTGTGCTCTTGCATACCCTCTCTTTTGGCTTTTATCCTTTATTGCAAAGTCCTCTTTACCATTTGCCTATTCTTTTATCCCTGTAAGCCTATTTTCCCTGCTTACAGCCGCTTTTCAAGGCCCACTTGCAGCAACTCTTACAGAACTTCTAACCACTAAAAACCGCTACATGTCCCTTGTCATTGGTTATAATACGAGCGCAGCTCTCTTCGGAGGCCTTACACCTCTTCTATCCATCTATCTAGTAAGCCTTATGCATATCCCAGAGGCACCTAGTTTCCTACTTATTTTTACAGGGCTCATTGCTTTTTTCACCATACTCTTTTTTGTAAAAGAAACATTTAAGAAGCAAATCGAATAATCATCCTGTCATAGCTGTCAAGATCCGTCTTTTTCCAGAAAAAACAGCTCTTCCGTGCATTGCAAGCACATTATCTAAGACAATAACATCCCCTTTTTGCCATGGAAAGGCTAGCGTATTTTTATCAAGCACATCAAGTACATGATATATATCTTTTCTTGGTATTCTAGAGCCATCTGCAAAAAAGACCTCGTGTAACTTCATATGCTTTTGACAATAAAAGAGCTTGGCACCAAGGTATTTTCCCATACCTAAAAATCTTGGGTTAAAATCAAAAAGCTGAACTTGGTTAAACCACACTTCCTCGTTTGTTACAGGATGATTAATCACAGCAGGCCTTATCTGGCTCACCTCCAACCAATCCTTTCTATTCCACTTAAAACCAAAATCGTTTTCCCTACATTTTCTTTCTACTTCGGCTTTGTCTTCCGTTTCAAACACCTGAATCCATGACTTATGAGAGCCTTTGGCAATAAAATTCATCATCTTGCTTTTATAAAAATAGCAAGAGACATACTTTAACTGCTTTTCTATAAAACGTGCCTTTACATCGTCACATACATCTCTGTATACCCGTCTTGAATCAGCAATGATCGTTTCACCCTTATCTATAGGAGGCGTTTCACAAAAAAAGTAAATGTGCCTAGGATACTTGTTTACAAAGGAAAGCTCATTGTGCAGTGGGATTTTAAAGGAGGGGGGCGCCTCAGTAGATGTATAAATATTACCATGAACTTTTGTCCTCGGGCTATCACCTCCAACATAGTCAATGGAATGACCTGTATTTAACTGGTTGATAAATTTTTCAAAATCAGCAGCGTTTGACAGAGGAAAATTGCGAAATAAGATCCCTCCGTGCTTAAGAAGTTGCTGCTTAAAATAGGAATTTTCTTGTTTTAATAGATCTAAAAATTCCTGAAGTTGTATGTTCTTGTCCTTTGGCTCTATCACCAAAGGTAATTCCTCTTGATTAATAAACTTTGCAGTAAAGTCGCTCATCACAGCCCCTCTATTAAACTTCTGTTTCATGTTTTGAGACGCTACACTAGCATTACAATCCATATTGTTGCAAGAATAAGGTGGTTATAATGTTTCCCGCACTAGCATCCATTCGTCTAAGCGATGAAATCCAAGCCTTCTACACATCTACATTAACTGAGATAAAAAAAGCTCCCAATACATGTCTTGAACAATATAGAGAAAGATTAGAAATAATGGGAAAAGACATTCTACACTATAACTGTTATCGTCTACAGGGCTTTTGCTTAAGCGCTTTAGAATACTTTAATAGCACATTTCCAAATAACGAAATAAGTACCGATCCTTATAAAACCCTACACTTATATGGCCAAACCATTAAGTCCTCCAGAAAATTTGATCGGATTGTAAGGAATAACCCCTTAATTGAAACAATATATTGCATTGGATGTAGATGGATTAGTCACTGCTTATCTTCTTTTAATACATTACAATTACTCTCTTCTATTCATTTAGAAAACAATGAGATGTTAAAAGAGAATGAATTTTTTAATATTAGTGAAATGAAGCTTATAGGCCTTTACAAGATAGAGATCTCAGGCCTATTTTCAGATAATAGCTTTACACATCTAAGAACAGCTACTTTTTTACGCGTTCTTGACTGCTCTAAGACAAATTTAGAAAATAACCATCTACCCACCTTTAACCAACTGGAAAATCTTACTTCTATCACCTTAAAACACACTCAAATTTCTGATCTTACACAGCTAAACATGCACAGGTTTACAAAAATAAATATCTCAGGATGCCTGGAGCTTTCAGATGAGAGCTTTGCACACCTAGCAACAGCTACTCACCTGAAAATATTAAAATGCTCCAAAACAAAAATTTCTGACAGACATTTACCTTTTCTAAACCCACTACAAAAACTTAATTCTCTGGATTTAGCCAGATGCCCTATTTCTGATATTAGAAGATTAGATGTAAATAGGCTGCGAAAATTAAATATTTCAGGCTGTAAAAACCTCTCTGGAAAGAGCTATACACATCTAGCAAGAGCTAGTACTCCAAAATTATACACCATCAAACACAATAACTTTCCCATCACTTCAACAAGAACAGCCCTAACGAAAGTCCGTCTACATATAAAATGTTCTTCTTGTATAATTAAACTCCCTGCAAGTGAATTACTTCTTTCTGAATCGGATTCAGAATCCGATTCAGAAACATAAAAAAGGCTCTACAAATCCATGAAAACAAATATATGCATCTTTTTTCTTAACCTACTTTTTTTGGTTTTTATAGGATAAGGAAAATAACTTTAGCGATGTCCACCTCCGTGACCGCCGCCATGTCCTCCACCGTGTCCACCTCCGTGACCACCTCCATGTCCTCCACCGTGTCCTGCACCGTGTCCACCTCCGTGACCGCCGCCATGTCCACCTCCGTGACCACCTCCATGATGCCATTCATGACCACCGCCATGTCCTCCATGCCATTCATGACCACCATGCCAACCATTTCCCCAGTGATGCTCCCAGCCATGGCCATTCCAGAAGTCTCTATCCCAATGACCACCTCTCCACCACCAGCCACCATTATTCCAGCCCCAGCCGCCTCTTATCCAGCCAGCCCCAGCATAAGGTGCAATCACCCAAATGCCAGGCACCCAAACCCAATTGGAGTTATCCCAAGACCAGTAACCATTTTGCCACACATAGTTATCTCCCGGACTTACAGGAATTTGCTCTTGTAAACTAGCCGGAGGCTCAACAGTAACCATTGTTTGGCTGTAATCTATCTGATCCTCATTCTGATTATCGTCTTGAGCATCACTATATTGCACATCTTGCGCTTGCAATGATGCTGCAACCATCAATGCGCTTATAACTCTAAAAACCTTTGTGTAGGACATAAAAACTCCTTGTTTTACGCTATCGGTTTACTCTTTTTTGTTAAAAAATAAGCCACACCAAGCGCTACAATAACTGCGGCAATTGCAAAAACATAGAGCGGCTCAATACTCTTGTAATCTAAAATAATTACTTTACGAGCAACGGCCGTTAAGGCGGTTGCCAAAACCAATGAAACATTGATAGCATCTTTGATTAAATAAAAAACGATATTTAGGAAAACTTCAATAGCAATTAAAACTAGTAAGACATTCCCCAAAGAAACGATTAAACTTTCTACATCAAATAAAGCATGCTCATATTGCCTATACGTATGCACAACAACATCCACCAAACTGAGCCATACAATGATTGCTACAATGAAGGCAAGCACTTTAACGGCTAGCAAAACCATCTTACTAAGAAAGCAAATAAGGGGATCTGTAGTCTGTCTCATTTTTAACGATGTCCACCGCCATGTCCGCCACCACCACCCCGTCCGCTACCGCCACCGCGTCCACCACCATAACCACCACCTCTCTCTCCACCACGATTAGCGCCCCTATCTCCACCTCGATTCCAATCATTTCCGTGCTCTTCACCGCGATTCCACTCGTTTCCATGATCCCAATTATTTCCACGATCCCATCCCTGACCATGGTCCCAATCATGTGCCCAGCTATGACCATTCCAATAATCTCTATCCCAATGACCCGCATTCCAAACCCAGCCACCACCAACACCTACTACCCAACCACCAGATACCCAATTAGCCCCAGCATAAGGTGCAATAATCCAAACTCCAGGAATCCATGTCCAACCATTACTCCAGTACCAATACCCCCCTTGCCATACATAGTCATCTCCAGGGCTCTCAGGAATTTGTTCTTGTTGAGGGGCAGGTGGTTGAGAATTGACTACGACCTGAGTGTTTTGCGTATTTTGATTTGTTTGAACTTGTGCATCTAGTGTATGAAAAATAACGAGTGCGCTAAAACTTAAGATCGAACCTATTAAGAGTCTTGATTTTAACATAAAAATTCCTTAAAAAGATAAACATGATGACCTAAGCTATACCTAAACAAGTTTGCTTAAGTCAACAAAATCTTTAACTATGAGAAGTTACTACTACTAGAGAGCTAGAATTTCGCACAAATTTCCACATCAAAAGAGCTGCTAGTACACTGAAGCAAGCAGTTAGGGAAAAGAAAAGATTCCATGGCAAGAAAGCGGCTAAAAAGCCACCAGCACATGCAAAAATATCTGCCTTAAACGTATATAGAGACCAAAACAAGGCATACTGAACAATAATGTAGCGTTTATCACAAATTCTCCACAAAAAGCATGTGATAATTGTCATCGCCATGCCGGCTGTAAAATGATCTAAAGCGGCTGTCATATAAAGGAAGAAAAACGATTTTCCAACAATTGTAAGAACATAATAACTCATTAAAGTAAAGGCATGAATTGCTCCTAGAGCAACTGTTGATCGCAAAAGATCTGTTTTTTTAAAGAAAAACCCTGCAACAAACGCTCCGCAAATAGCCATACAAAATCCCCACATATTTGTAGCTGTTGCAAGATCTGCCTTATTAAAGCCAAGAGACATACAAAAGGGGCCTTCCATGACTTTTGCCATGTTATCACCAATATTAAATGTAGTAATCACAAAAATGATTACAAGCCAATCTTTCCTCTGAAGAAAAGCTTTACAAGGCTTTAAGATAATTTCATGCCAAAAGCTCTGCATTAATGAATTATATTGTAATAATTCTTCTCTCTTCTCTTTTAATATTGCATGCGACTTAAAAGGCTCTCTTTGAAAAAAGATAAAAATAGAGCCAATAAACAATAATAGAGACAGAAATGCAAATACCCACGACCATTCAAAAAGATAAGCTATATAAAGAGCAATTCCTCCTGCAGATAACAAGCCAACACGGTACCCCATTAAAAAAGTTGCAGACCCTTTTCTATAACACTCTTCTTTCAAAGACTCTAATTCATAAGCAATTCCTACCATATACAAGCAACTTACAAACAAATATAAAAATACAAGAAGTATGGCAAGGAAAATGGGCTTTTCAGCGGGCTCTACCAAACTCATACAAAAAAGAGAGAGGCTCATTCCTAAAAAAGAAAATAACAACCACCCTTTCCTTGGGCTCTTTGCAAAAAAAGGAAGAGATACCCTTGTAATGAAAGGATACCATAAAAGCTTTAGGCTAAATGGCAAACCCATAAGAGCGAATAAGCCAATTTCATCCTTGCCAAAGCCATATTCTGTAAGCCAAATCGCAAGTGTTGAGCCTACTAAAGGCATAGGCACTGCATTAGCAATGCCTATAAAAAAAATGATAATATATGGAAAAAATGAACTTGTTTTGATGTTTTTCTTAATAACCTGAGTTTTGATTTAAGCAGATTTTAACATGTCTATTATTTTCGAGAAAGTCTTAAAGCATTGCCAACAACAGACAAAGAACTTAGGACCATAGCAGCACTTGCAATCATAGGGCTTAAAGAAAATCCAAATGCCGGATAAAGAACACCTGCTGCAACAGGAATTGCAAGTATGTTATAAAAAAAAGCTAAAAACAAATTTTGTGAAATGTTGCGCCTTATTGAGCGACTCAATTTTCTTGCCTTTAAAATACCATAAAGAGAGCCTTTGACAAGGACTATATTGGCACTTTCCATAGCAACATGAGTTCCTGTTCCCATGGCAATGCTTATATCAGCTTTTGCAAGAGCTGGTGCATCATTAATACCATCCCCTGCCATTGCTACAATGTGCCCACTTTTTTGAAAATGTTCCACATGCTTTTTTTTATCTTCTGGAAGCACTTCAGCATAAATTTCGTCCATATTAAGCTGCTTTCCAACAGATTCTGCAACCTCTTTTCGATCACCGCTGAGCATGACAAGATGCATCTTTTCTTGATGTAATAGCTCGACAACATCTTCAACATCTTTTTTTAAACGATCTGCAAAAGTAAAAATAGCCATAATCTTTTGATTAATAGCTAAATACACAGAAGAGCTTTTTTTACTTACTTCATCCACAGGAACTAAAACACCTTTTTCTTGTAAAAAACGCAAGCTACCTACCAAAATTTCTTTACCTTCAATAGATCCCAAAACCCCTTTTCCAGTCACCGATAAAAACCCATCCACCTGCTTAAGAGGCATTCCAAGAAGTTTTGCTCTTTCTACAATTGCAAAAGAAAAGGCATGCTCACTTAAATGTTCAATACTTGCAGCCATTTGCAAAGCTTCTTCTTCTTTTATTCCTTGAAAACACTCTAGCTTTATAAGAGAGGGCTTACCTTCTGTTAGCGTCCCTGTTTTATCAAACAGGAGTATGTCTGCTTTTGCAAAAGTTTCTAGACTCTTGGCATCTCTAATTAAAATACCCTCTTTTGCCCCCTTACCAATTCCAACCATGATGGCCATAGGCGTTGCAAGCCCCAAAGCGCATGGACATGCTATAATAACAACAGCTACTGCTCGCATAATAGCTACTGAAAAAGAGGGGTTCAATGCAAAGTAGCCCCAGAAAATCAGTGTAAAGCATGCTATCAATAAAACAATAGGAACAAAATAGGCCGATATTTTATCTACTACCCTTTGTATGGGAGCCACACTTCTTCTTGCCTCATTTACCATCTCTACAATACGTGCAAGCATTGTCTCTTTCCCGATCTTTGTAACCTCCATAAGAAAACTGCCTTTCTGGTTAAGTGTAGCCCCAATAACTTCGCTTTGAGCCTCTTTTAAAACAGGTATCCACTCTCCTGTAATCATCGACTCATCAATGCTTGTACTCCCAAAGACAATTTTTCCATCAAGCGGTACTTTTTCTCCTGGTTTTACCCTTAAAACATCACCTATCACAATATCTTCTAAGGCAACTGTTTCATCTTTATCACCTTTTACGCGAGTGGCTTTCTCTGGACTTAAGCTCAAAAGCGCTTTAATTGCAGAACCTGTCTTTTGCCGTGTGCGTAGTTCTAACACTTGTCCTAAGAGAACAAGTGTAGTAATTACAGAAGCAGACTCAAAATAGACATCTTTTTCTTGCAAAACCAAGTGAATAACACTGTAAATATACGCTGTCAAAACGCCTAAACTGACTAATGAAAACATGTTTAAAGACAGTTTTAAAATGGAAAACCAAGCTTTTATAAAAAATGAACTTCCTCCATAAAATACAACAATAGTTGCTAAAACAGCTTGAACCCAAACAGAATTAGATGGCCAAAGAAAGGGAGTCATTGCAAAAAGAAAAATGGGCAACGTGAGTATAAAAGATAACCAAAAACGCCTTTGCATCTCATTTAATTCTTTATCTTCAGTATTTTCTAGAGCAATATTTTTTAATTCCAATGCCATGCCACAAAAAGGACAAAACCCAGGAAGAGTTTCATGAACTTGTGGATGCATGGGGCAAATATACTCTTTTTTTATATCTCCCATTTTATACCTTTCTTGCTTGATCTAAATAAATTATTTTTTTAACATAAAGTTTAATTGGAGGCAAGTCTATGAATCCGCGTACCCCACTCGTCTATCTTTTAAGGCATGGCCAAACTGAATGGTCACTTTCTGGTCAGCACACAGGACTTACTGATATTCCTCTCACTGAAAAAGGAAAAAAAGAAGCCAGTTTAATTGCAGCAGGGATCCATGATGTCTCTTTCGTCAAAGCATTTTCTAGCCCACTTAGTCGCGCACTAGAAACAGCTCAACTTGCACACCTCAACTGTCCTATAGAAACGCGCACAGATCTGCTAGAGTGGGATTATGGTGAATACGAGGGAATAAAAACCAAGGACATCCTTATTAAAAATCCTGGATGGAACCTATTCGACCATGGAGCTCCAAGAGGCGAAAACCTCGACGAAGTTGCTAAAAGAGCAGACCATATCATCCGTGAAATTCGAAACATTAATGGCGATGTAGCTGTCATATCGCATGGACACTATCTACGTGTTTTTGCTGCAAGGTGGCTCTTACAACCTCCTCTCTTTGGCAAACTTATCTACTTAAATACAGCATCTATCAGCATCGTTGGATATGAGCATAACATGCAAGAGCCCATCATCAAGACATGGAACTCTATTTGCCATCTTAAATAAATCGTGCTATCATAGTGCGATTCTATTTTTAAATAGACTTCTTGCATAATTAGCTTTGCTTAGAAAAATTGAACTTTTTTGAGTAGATTTATTGATAAATTTTTCAAGCATATGTGAACATATGCTTGAAAAATTTAACGATAAAGATGTCAAAAAAGACAATTTTAACAAGCAAATGTAATTACGCAAGAAGTCTAATAATAAATTATGGCAAAAAAAACCGTCGTCGTTGGAATGTCTGGAGGTGTAGATTCCTCTGTCTCTGCTCTACTTTTAAAAAATCAAGGCTTTCATGTAATTGGCCTTTTCATGAAGAATTGGGAAGAAGAAAATGAACAGGGTGTGTGCAAAGCAAGCCTTGAATATGAAGATGTCATCAAAGTTTGTAAGCAAATTGCTATCCCTTGCTTCTCTGTTAATTTTGTAAAAGAGTACCAAGAGCAAGTATTTTCTCATTTTTTGATAGAGTATAAAGCAGGCTATACCCCCAACCCCGATATTCTTTGCAACCGAGAAATTAAATTTAAAGTGCTATTAGATAAGGCTTTAGAACTAGGCGCAGACTTTCTTGCAACAGGGCACTACTGCCAAACAAAAGAAATTAGCGGAGAATACCGTCTACTGCGAGGATTAGATGCAAACAAAGACCAAAGCTATTTCCTCTACACCCTTAAAGAATCCATTTTACGAAAAGTTCTTTTTCCAATAGGAGCTCTAGACAAAAAGGAGGTGCGGCGCATTGCATTAGAACATAATCTATCTACCCATGCTAAAAAAGATAGCACTGGCATCTGTTTTATTGGAAAGAGGAACTTTAAAGAGTTTTTAAGCAAATACTTGGCTATCACTCCTGGTAACTTTGAAAATCTAAGAGGAGAAATCATTGGGCGACACGATGGCTCTGCTTATTACACCATAGGCCAAAGAAAGGGACTCAAAATTGGAGGTGCTGGAGATGCCTGGTTTGTGGTTGGCAAAGATACAGCTCGAAATGTTGTCATCGTTGAACAAGGAGAAGATCACCCCGCCCTTTATGGCTCATCTCTTGTTGCAACAGATATCTCTTGGGTTAGCGATAATGATCCCAAATATCCTCTACACTGTACATCAAAAATACGCTATCGCCAGCCAGATGCCAATTGCACAATTACACATCAAGAAAATGACAAACTCGTTGTCACCTTTTCTTCTCCTCAAAAAGCAATTACCCCAAGACAATCTATCGTTTTTTATGACCATGACATCTGCCTTGGTGGCGCCATGATTGAAACCCAAATTTGACAATTAAAAGTTTAACATTATAATCAAGTAATGTATAGATTAAAGTTTTTTGTTTTTAGCACTATTACAGTTCTGTTTGTTGGAAGCCTATTATTTTTATCCTATACATTTCTGTTTCCACAAGATGAAACCATAGCTCCAAGCACATTAGTTACAGCAGATGGCTCTCACTACTTTCGCTACGATGAAAAAGGAAAAGTTATACCTTTTGATTTGCTAGACCCAGAAGAATCTCCTTCTAACATTCATGAAGCTGTCATGCAAGGCTTTCACATCTTATTAGACACCCGTCAATATGCTTCTGAATATACCAAAAGCGAATTAAGTTGTTCTAGCTGTCATTTTTTTGGAGGCAACACCCTAGGAGGTGAAAATGGAGGCATCTCGCTTGTGGGTGTTACAAATATTTATCCAAAATACTCCGCAAGAGACAACAAAACGATTAGCTTAAAACAACGCATTCAACAATGTTTCTTACGTAGCATGAATGGAAAAGCACCTGTAGAGGATAGTCCTGTAATGAATGCCTTAATTGCCTATCTTGAATGGATCTCTAGTGAGCTTAAGTGCTGCAAAAATATTCCTTGGCTTGGAATAAAATCAATTAAAATGAAAAAAATTCCAGACAGAGAAAATGGCAAAAAAATGTATGAAAAAACATGCGCATCCTGCCACCAAATCGATGGAAGCGGAACTGTTGGAGTACCTCCCTTATGGGGAGCTCACTCATTTAACACAAGTGCTGGAATGAACAAGCTTCCTATGCTGGCTCCCTTTATCTACTGGAATATGCCAAAAGAAAATCCCACTTTGAGCGACCAAGAAGCTATAGACATAGCAGACTATATCATCAGCATGCCACGACCAGAACTTCATTAGACATAATGTATACACAAACAAGTTCAAGAATTGTTTGTGTATAATCGTGCTTCCTTAACCTACGGAGCGTAACCTGAATTATTAGACTCCTTGCGTAATTACATTTGCTTGTTAAAATTGTCTTTTTTGATATCTTTATCGTTAAATTTTTCAACCATATGTTCACATATGCTTGAAAAATTTATCAATAAATCTACTCAAAAAATTTCAATTTTTCTACGCAAAGCTAATTATGCAAGAAGTCTATTTATTTTTTTGAGCTTCTTCTTTTGCCTTATACTCTTTACTTTCCTGCTCAAACTTATCTAGCTCTTCTTGCTGACCCAGTTGATCCTCGTCAAAGGGAATTGCATAGATATCTGTTTGATCTCCCTTGGTCGTATTTCTTAATGCCTTTTCTTCGGCAATGCTATTGTCTGCAGCAGGGTTTACTGGCTCTTTTTCACTTTTTTCATCTGAAATGCATGAACTCAACAAGAGAACTGATGCTATGCTCAACAAACCATATATCTGAAATTTTTTCATTTTAGAATTCCTATAAGGCTATAATTATTCCTCTCCAAGCAGATGTAACAAAACAAGTCATTTCTGGTCAATACTCTTAATAACTCATGTTATGCAAAAAAATAATAAAAAAAAGCAGGCAACAAGCTAGTGGTTGTATGGAAGGTTTTTTGAGAAAAAAATGGACTATAAATTAATGCAAACATTATTTTGGGGAGGGTCTTTACCAAAACGTAACTAAAAATGACGAAGCAACTCACTGATTTTTAGCTTTTTAAGAAGAAATCTTAAGATTTTTATCGGATATTCGACAAAGTTTTGTTGATTTGTAGTATAGTCTGATGTTAAAAAGTTAGCGTTCATGGCAACCTCAGAGTGTAGCGACTTTATTTTACACTACCTGAAGGTTGCCTTTT
>JARLHF010000012.1 GCA_031292375.1 Chlamydiales bacterium | reverse complement strand
CTCTGTGGCTCCGTGTTTCATTTATTTTCGTTAGAGTCATTCCTATTCCTAATATACAACCCAAAAAACCAGCTTTAAATTTTAATGAACAAGAGCTTAAGTTGTTAACAATAACCTAGTTAAAAATCGAGCTGACGTTAATTAGCTTTACTTAGAAAAATTGAAATTTTTTGAGTAGATTTATTGATAAATTTTTCAAGCATATGTGAACATATGCCCGAAAAATTTGGCGATAAAGATACTATACGTTCAAGAATTGATTTTTGAGCTTGTTTGTGTATAAAAATGGCAATATAAAGAAACCTAGAAATTTTAACTTGCCCACAAGGGCTTTGAAGCTGTAATTGTAATTATTTCATCTGTGATGGGGTGTGGAATGGAGAAGCTATGGTGATGCAAAGCTATTTCATTTTCTCCTAATGTCTCTTTACTACCATACTTATGATCACCCACGATAGGACAATGCAGATAAGCTAGTTGTACTCTAATTTGATGGTAGCGTCCTGTCTCTAGATACACTTCTAATAAGCTAAATGGTCCCTCTTTCTTGATAAGACGGTAAGAAAGAATAGCTTTTTTTCCTTCCTTTTCATCTTTTACAACCCTTGCTCTAAAGTCATCATGAACTAAAAAATGCTCTATAATTCCTGCAGAGGCTGGCAATTGCCCAGAGACTTTTGCAAGATAAACTTTCTTACATTTTCGCTCTCTAATCGATTTCATGAGACGAGATAATGCCTTACTCGTCTTTGCAAAAACAACAACGCCGCTCACCGGCTTATCGATTCTATGAATAGGTTCTAAAAAGACACGGCCTGGTTTATGATCTCTCTCTTTAATAAAAGCCTTTAATCGAACAAGCAAGCTATCTTCTACAAGGCTTGTGGGTTGCGTTAATAGCCCCACTGGCTTGTTGACAGCAATAAGATGATTGTCTTCATAGAGAATTTCAATTTTTTGAGCCATTCTGTAATCTTCTATGAACCATCATTAAGATAAGTAAAACAATGGGCATGATAAGATCTACATAAAGCACGAGTCCTGCATTTCCAGAAGCTTTATTGTGATGACGTACATACTCCTCAATATGCCCAATGCCTATGCCAAAGAGAAAAACAGAGAAACCAATAATAGTAGCAAGCCAAAAATCCCCTCTTTCCCAGATACAAAGTATACCAAGAACCGCAAACGCAAGATAGGCAATACCCACTTCGTACTGAAAAGGGCTTCCAGAGCCCCACCCCATAAATTTTGCCACTTCTTCTGAATAAAAGATATTTGCAAGGAAGTTCCACAAACTATAAAAGCCTATATTAACGACCGTAACATAGAGTAAAAATGCCTCAACAATACCTTTTAAAGAACAACTTCCCGGGTGTCTGTAAACATGTATAATCGTTAAAATTACAAGAACTGCAAGCCAAATAGCAACTAACATACATTCTCTCTCTTATAAACCTGAGTTTTAGGTTATTATTTTTCTCTTTGTCGAAGTGTTTCATATAACAGAAGTGTTGTTGCTTGAGCAACATTTAAAGAATCTGCAACACCTTTCATAGCAATACGCACTTTAATTTCCGCAGCGTTCATCCATACATCAGAAAGACCAAGTTGCTCTGTTCCAACGGCTATGCAAATAGGACCTGTAAGATCAACTCTCGTATATTCTTTTTCTCCAGAGGGTGTTGCTGCAACAATTTGTATCTTATTTTGTTTAAGCCATTCTATTGTTTCTTTGCTACTTGCCTCAAAGAGAGGAACGCTAAATAATGTTCCTACGCTAGCCCTTACCGTATTTGGATTATAAACATCTGTGCATTGATCGCACACAATCAACCCATCCACTGCAACACCATCTGAAGAGCGCAAAATTGTTCCCAAGTTACCAGGCTTTTCAATTGCCTCGCAAGCAACTAAAAAAGGAGCTTTATTATCCTTTAAGCAATGAGCCAAATCTGCAAGAGTTTTATGCTTTTGAACAGCAATTGCAATTAACCCATCAGGGCGATCTCTGTAGGAAATTTTTTGAAAAACAGAAGGCGCACACTCATAAGTTTTACACTTTGCCCTCAAAATGAGCTTATCTTCATTCGAGCCTAAAAAATAATCTCTGCAAAAGAAAAGTGCTGTAAGCTCTACGTTAGCATCCACAGCTCGCAAAAGCTCACGATAACCCTCTATTAAAAATAGATGAGAGCCATCTCTCTCTTTGCGCTCTCTTAGGCGAACAACTTGCTTAACAAGCGGATTTTGAACGCTGGTTATCTGTATTGCTTGCATATTCTTTGCCAAAAGGTCCCCAAAACTTCGTTAACAGAATAATTAATAATCATCTCCCGCGTACCATCTGCCTGAAAAGTCCAGGCATAAACTTCGCTATCATACGCAATTGCTGCACACACAGTACCTACAGGCTTTTCTACACTTCCTCCATCTGGTCCTGCAATACCAGAAACCGCTATAGAAAAATCTGTATTCATGCGCAATTTTACACCTCTTGCCATCTCTTTTACAGTTTCTTCGCTAACAGCGCCCCTTGTTGCAAGAGTTTCACTCGAAACACCTAAAACGTGTTCCTTGACCTCATTTGCATAAGCAACAATTGAGCCTTTAAAGTACTTAGAAGCACCTGTAAGTGCTGTCATTTTAGATGCAAGAGAACCCCCTGTACACGATTCTGCAAATGATAGCGTCTTTTTAGAAGAAGTGCAAAATAAATGTATAGCCTCTTCTAAAGTACCACTAGGACTTTCATAAAAAAACTTGAGAAAAGCCTCTTTAATCATTTTAAGAGGTGGATCTAGCTTCTCATCTGCTAAAATTTCATCTTGCGCATAGGTTTTTAATACAACGCTTAAAAGACCAAGAGATGGATAAATTCCAAATTCAACATCTGGAAAAATAGATTCAAGAGAGCGAATAAGCGGATCTACATGTACCTCTAAAAGCCTACAAAAACAAAGCTTCTTTTGAAAGGGCCTAGAAGATAGGGTAATATTTTTTTTAAGGTAGGGAATAAGCTCACTTTGAAACATTTGCTTCATTTCATGAGGTACTCCTGGCATTAAAATAAGCATTCTTTTTTCATCCTTAAACAGAAATCCAGGAGCAGTTCCTAGCATATTTTGAAGGACATAAGCTTTTTTAGGATAGGTTGCTTGATCTTTTAAAGAGGGCGTATTTTTCCCATATCGCTCTTCTAACTGTCTTTCAAGTACTTCGTCACAAACAAATTCGCTGTCGAAAAGAATGGCTGCAACCTGCCTTGTGCGATCATCACAAGTAGGCCCAAGGCCACCTGTGCAAATTACAATATCATATGAGCTAAGCATACCTCTTAAACCCTCTTCAAGCTCATGCACATCATCTGAAAATACTCTATGAGAAGTTACTTGCAATCCAAACAAAAAAAGCTCTTTAGAGATATACGCAGCATTAGAATTTACAGTTATCCCAGAAAGAATTTCATTTCCAATCGCAACTACTGCAACCCTCACAACACACCTCCTCTTACAATCACTCTAAGAGCTCTCTCTTTAAGACCATGATGATTATTAACAAATCCATGAGCCTCTTTACCTATACGCATAGGCATCGTTACTTGCCTTACTTCATCGATCAAAAATGTCGTAGGCTGTGTGTTGTAGCGCACCCACTTTTGCAGCCTACGAAAGGCTTCTGTATTGACAAAAGAAGGGCCAATTTTTTCAAGGACACCTGTTTTTGAGTCCTGGAAAAGTTGTGGATAGGAAATTTGAATACCCCAGAGAAGACTATTTTGACTCATGACCATCGGCCTAAATTTACCATCAAAAGAAGAATATTCTATACGATAAGGCTGTAATAAAAGTGTAGGCTTTCTTGTCTTGATAATCCTTCGAGAAGCATCTATTCGAATCGCATAAACAGCATCTAATGTCGTTGTAATTATACCTTGGAAGGCTTTTTTATAAACAGGGTTATTTAAAATTTTGCCTTCTTGTAAGTCTTGTAGATAGTGCTTATATACATCTAAAAATTGCTCTGGTGAAATAACACCCTCATTTTCACCTACAATCCTATCCGTATAAACAATAAAACAAGGACCTATTTCAGTAAAACATCGCTCCATTTCTTCAAATGACAAAAGAAGAGGCAATTCTAACCACTTGGAAACAAGGCAAGAACCCTCTTTTTCTTGTGTGCTTTCTTGTAAATTCATCTGCCTCTTAATAGGCTTAATAGACAAAGCCAGAGCACACCAAAAAAAATAGATATATCTGCTACATTAAAAATGGGGTAGCTATAACTTCCAAATTTAAAATAAAACATATCTATTACATGGCCATAAATGAAATGATCCATCACATTACCAATCGCTCCTGCAATAATCAAAGCAAATGGTATAAGCATTTGCTCACTTCGATTGATAAAAACGATATAGATGAATAGGGCTATGATTAATCCTATACGAATAAAAAGAAGAGGAGTCTGAAAATCTGAAAAGACCCCCCAAGCAGCCCCTGTATTGGTTTCATGCACAATTGAAAAATTAACACCTAAAATATTCTTAAAGATGCCAATGCCCCCATAGGGATAAAGATATATATTCCATTTAATTTGTGGCAGATACTCCTGTACCCACCATTTGGAAGCTTCGTCTAAAAGAATAATAATAAAACAGATAAATAAAACTCTCTTCAAAGCTTTGCTTTTAGTCATAGCTAATGAATAAGTCCTTTTTCCAATTTTTCTTGTGCCTGAACAGTCATACAAGCATAAGGAATTGCTTCCAAGCGCTTAAGAGGGATCTCTTCCTCCGTGATATCACAAACGCCATAAGTGCCCTCTTCGATTTTTTCAAGAGCTCTGTCAATTTGTCGTAAAAGGCCATATTCCTTACTTGTGACTTCTAGGCTAATTGTCCGATCAAAGTCATCTGTTCCCTGGTCTGCTTGATGCTGAGAATAGCCAGTTGCCTCATCAGGCGTCTTAACTTCATCAGTTGTGCCCTTGAGCACATGAGCCAATTGAGCTCTAAGCTCTTCCAGCTTCTTCTTAAATTTTGCAACTTCACTCTTTTTCAGAGACATAATATAGTTTCCTTTTCTAACATAGAATCACCTTGTAGCGGCAACATATTTGCCAAATCCTGCTCATCTTTGGGGATAATAGATTGTATTGCCTCTACAAGCTCATTAATATCTTGAAATCTCTTATAGACGCAAGCAAAACGGATATAAGCAATAGAATCCAAGGGCTGCAAATACTTCATGACAACTTCACCAAGCTCTTTAGTCGTAATGTCTCTTACTTGCCTTTCCATTAATTCCGCTACAATATTTGCAACAAGCACATTAACCTGATCGCGGCTAATTTTCGTATGCCTGCAAGCAGCCTCAATCCCGTTAATTAATTTTTGCTGCTGAAAGTCCTCATAACGCCCATCTCTTTTATGCACCTGAATAATCAATTCAACTGTCTCAAAAGTTGTAAAGCGTCTCATGCATTTGAGACACTCTCTGCGTCTTCGAATAGCATTAGCCTCTACAGCGTTGCGTGAGTCCGTAACTTTAAAGTCTGAATGACCACAAAATGGACACTCCATACCTCGATAACCTCTAGTTATATAAAATTCAGTACAATTCAGCTGTGTATACACACACCCACAATTAATTAAAATAAAAATAAAAGAGTTATTTTAAAATCAATAAAATCCTTTGAATAAGGCTTTCTATCGACACCCTTTCTTGCTGCATACTATCTCTGTGACGAAGTGTTACCGTGTCATCTTCCAAAGATTGAAAATCTATTGTTAAACAGATGGGAGTACCAATTTCATCTTGCCTTCTATAGCGCTTACCAATTGCTCCAGAATCATCATATTGCACATTCCACAATTGTTTGAGCAGATCAAATACGCCTCTTGCCTTCTCTGTCAAGCCCTCTTTTTTCATGAGAGGGAACACAGCAACTTTTACAGGAGCAATGATGGGTGCCAAATGAAGCACAGTGCGCACTTCCCCATTTTCTAAAGTCTCTTTTTCATAGGCACTACAAAGAATGGCTAAAATAGTACGATCCAATCCAAATGTTGGCTCAATTACATGTGGGATCCATTTTTCTTGAGTTTTTGAATCTGTGTATTCCAGATTGACGCCTGCATATTCACTATGCCTTTTTAAATCAAAATCTGTGCGGTATGCAAGACCATAGAGCTCAGATACTCCAAAGGGAAATGCAAACATAACATCTACTGTTCTCTTAGAATAGTGAGAAAGCTTTTCTTTTGGATGCTCAGCAAGAGAAAGCATAGATTCATTAAGGCCAATTGTCATGCACCACTTTTGCATTTGTGCAAGCCACATTTCAAAGGTTTCTTGCCAAGAATTTTCCTTAATAAAATATTCTATTTCCATTTGTTCGAATTCAATAACTCTAAAAATGAAATTCCCTGGAGTAATTTCATTACGAAAGGCTTTGCCAATTTGAGCAACTCCAAAGGGAACTTGCACTCTCATCGTGTCTGTAATATTTTTAAAATCTAAAAATATTGCCTGAGCTGTCTCTGGACGCAAATAAGCTATATCATTATCGTTTTGCCCTGTTTTACTCAGTCTTGTAGAAAACATAAGATTAAAATAACGAGCATCCGTCCAGTCCATTTTTGCACATTTTGGACATTTAATAGGATTGTCTTCCATAATTTTGTTAAGAGCATCTACTGCCAGCCCCTCAACACTGATTTTAAGAGCATTTTCAATCAAATGGTCTGCTCTAAAGCGCGCTTTACACGCCTTGCAGTCAATCATAGCATCGTTGAAACCCGCCACATGACCAGATGCCTCCCAAGCCCTTGGGTGCAGCAAGATAGGCCCATCTAATCCTACCATATCCTCTCTTCCATGAACAAACGTCTTCCACCAAAGATCTCTAATATTTTTTTTAAGCTCTGCTCCCATAGGGCCATAGCTATAAGTATTAGCAAACCCTCCATAGATATCAGAGCCTGGATAGACAAACCCTCTTCTCTTACAAAGAGCTACAATGTCTTTTAATAGGTCAACATTTTGGTGATCCACTGCATGGTCTTTCATGACAATTCCTACAAATTTTATTCAACAAGCAGCAGATTCTATCAAATTTACACCAATTATCGCATCAACTTCTTCTATTATGCATCGCTAATGAAAAATTGGGTATATTAATTAATAGCGCAGTGGATCCTTTGGCACATTGCCATCATAATGATTTACTTTGAAAATAAGCGCCCACTTTACAGGCAATCCATAAGATACAAAAAGTGGTTGCATTTTCTCAAAATGTACTTCTTTAAAGTAGGGAGCAAGTCGTACTTCATATTCCGCTCTTATCCTGCTAGCATCCTCTAAAGGGCGATTTTCTACGATGACAAAAAAGCCATCTTTTCCTTGTTCTTGCTTAAAACTTGTCCAAAATGAAAATTGATTCTTTCTCATTCCCAAAATATTGAAAAAATAAGCTCTTTTTTGATCCTCACCATAAAAGCTTAAGATACTAGACATTTGGTAGCGATCAGCTACTAAAAAATGCTCATTTGGATCATAACCTGCTCGTACCAAGGCAGGGCTCAAGTTTTCCCATCCAAGCGAGTGTTTAAAAAGATTTAACGAATAGGGAATTTTCATTTGAGAAAAAAGGGCGTTTGATTGGAGCCACGGCACACTCAATGCTATTACTGAAAGAAAGCATGAAAGCAATGTACTTGCACAAAACCATTTATTTGGGGATTTAAGCTCACAAATAACCCAAGAAAGCGCAACTGCAGCTTGCGGATAAATGTAGACAACCCAATTAATTTGCATTTTCTGTTTCAATGCAAGCAATGTATAAGCAATCAATATTGCCCAAGCAATAAACGTACAAAAGCAAAGAGGCTCTGGCATCGCGCTTTTCTTTCTTATTAGAGCAAAAAATGCGCCTACAAAAAAGAGAAAAAATAGAGGCGACATAATCCCAAACTGAGCCAAGAAAAACTCTAAGGCATTACCTGGAGCCGCCCCATTTCCACCTGTTGATTGCGTCCAAACATGCTTAAACGTGACCCACTCATGGGCACTATTCCAGACAATGCTTGGAAGAAATGCTATTAGCGAAATCAAAATTCCAAGAATAATCTTCTTTGAGCGCCAAGCTGGATAGAAAATGAGCCCCACTAAGGGCAGTGCCCACATTAAAAAAATTGTCCACTTAAATAGAGCTCCACACAAGATAAACAAACCTAACAATAGATAGGATGGCTCTATTTTGTCCCTTAAGGACTTTGCAAGAAGCGCTAAGGAAAGCGTCCAAAAGAGCACAAAACCACCATCTGTAGTGGCTGCAAAAGAGGCTATAAGCCCAATTGGACAAAGAGCTATTGTAATAGCAGAAAAACACGCTGTTTTAGTGCTCAAACCACAACATTTAGCCAAAAAGTAAACAGCGAATGAAAGCAGAGAAGACAGGCAAATTGCAACAAAGCGCACCCCAAGCTCTGTGTTTCCAAAAAGAAGCGTACCCATCTTGATCTGCCAGGCAATACCTGGAGGTTTGCTGTAATAGCCAAAGTCCAGATATTGACTCCATACCCAATACTGTGCTTCATCTGGAGCTAAGTGAAGATTTCCATAAGAAGCCATCCATAGGCCCCAAATAAATTTAAGAACAAGTATGCAGATTAAAAGAGTAACCCAAATACCACTACCCGATTTTCGCACCTTCAAAACCCTAAAATTAACATAGCATAACAAACAAGACAGGCTAAAGTATGTGCAACAAAAATACCAGAATTTTTTAAATCACTTAAAAAATTTAAAAAAACCTTCTTACCTGGTAAAAGATGATATTCTTCACTCTCTGAAAGGGGAAATTCCTCTCTTTCTTTTTGAATTTCTTTATTAACTCGTGTTATTAACCCATGTTATTAGCGACAATTTCGGAATCGACTCCGAAATTGCACGCCATTTTCGGAGTATAAAAGAAAAAACAACTAAAAACTTGTTTATATTCCGAAAATGGCGTACATTTATGGAATATACTCCGAAAAAGACGATCTATGATTACCCGTATTTTAGAAATAATAAAAAATCACAGTAGCTTCTTATTTGGTCCAAGAGGCGTTGGAAAAAGCACTCTTATTAAGCACATATTTCAAGAAAATTTTTCTATTATTTTCAACCTTCTAAAAACAGAATTAAGAGAGCGATTTCTTAAAAATCCTGATGAATTAGCACAAATTGTAAAAGCTCTACCTAACCATATTACTCACGTCGTCATCGATGAAATACAAAAGGCTCCAAAACTACTAGACGTTGTTCATGATTTAATTGAATCTACAAACAAACACTTTATTATGACAGGCTCTAGCGCAAGGAAACTAAAAAGCGGAGGGGCAAATCTACTTGCAGGCAGAGCATTTGTTTATAATCTTCACCCTTTTTGTTTCCTTGAAGTAGAAGAAAAATTCCAACTTGAAAATGCCCTTCACTGGGGCATGCTTCCTAAAATTTTCGAATATCCAAATGATGAAATGAAAAGGCACTACCTTCAAGCATACGCTCACACATACCTTAAAGAGGAAATCTGGGAAGAGCATTTTATTAAAGATTTAGAACCCTTTCGCAGATTCTTAGAAATAGCAGCTCAAATGAACGGCAAAATAATTAACTATGCAAACATTGCAAGAGATGTCGGTGCAGATGATAAAACCATAAAAAGTTATTACACAATTCTAGAAGACACACTTCTTGGGTTATTTTTAGAGGGATTTGAACACTCTTTTCGAAAGCGCCTTGTCACAAAACCAAAATTTTATTTTTTTGATACAGGCGTAACAAGAGCGCTTGCAAGACTACTTTCTGTTCCTCTTACCCCACAAACAGCGGCTTATGGAGAGGCATTTGAACATTTTATTATTTTAGAAATAATAAAGTTACGTGATGCTTACCACTCCGAATATCGATTTAGCTATCTGAAAACAAAAGATGATAACGAAATTGATTTAGTAGTAGAGCGCCCCGGAAAGCCTATCTTATTTATTGAAATCAAAAGCACAACAAATGTTACAAAAGAGCTTATTTCTTCTTTTGTTCACTTAACACGGGACTTTGGGCCTTGTGAAGCTGTTTGCTTTTCTGATGATCCTCTTGAAAAAATGATTGAACATATACGTATTTTACCCTGGAATGTGGGCATAAAGCGTTATTTTAGTCATCATCTGACAAGCTGAAAAGCCTTTTGAATGCTTCTACTTCTGTATCTCTGAATAGTGTAGCGATGGATTCTGTGAGAGGAATATTTTTAGGGCATACTTTTACACAGTTTTGTGCATTTCCACATCCAATGACGCCGCCCTCTTCCATCATAGGCTGCAAACGCAAAGAGCGTTGTGGTTTGCCCATCGGATGCATATTAAAGAGGCGCACCTGAGAAATGACTGCAGGGCCCATAAACTTGGAATGCTCATTAACTTGCGGACAACTTTCCGTACAGCATCCGCAACTCATACATGTAGATAATGCATACATAACCTCTTGTTTTTCTGGTTCAATCACAAAATGGTCTCTATTTGCACTATCAACCTCTATCCAAGCATGCGCTTTTTTAAGACTTTCAAAAAGCGCACTTCTATCAACGATTAAATCCCGTACTAAAGGGTATTTGCTAAAGGGAGCAAGTGTAATCGTTGTATGATTTGTTTCTTTGATAATATTTTCAATGATTGCAGAACAAGCTTGCCTTGGACGTCCATTGATAAGCATCGAACAAGACCCACAAACCTCTTCCAAGCATCCCATCTCCCAAACAACGGGATCAACCTTTTTCCCCTGTTTATTTAGAGGATTTTTCTGTATTTCCATAAGAATCGATATGATATTCGAAGATGAATCATAAGGGACAAGAAATTCTTCCCAATACTGATACCCAGGAGATCCTCTATATACCTTCAATATAAATTGATTCATCTTACCTCCTAAATAGGCAATGGGATGTTTTGAGGAACATTTTCTAAAATTGCATGCGATGTAGCGTGATTAGAATAATCGCGTTTACTGGGCTGTAAATGCCTTGTATCTACATCTTCATAGGAGATTACAGGCTCGTCCTGTTTAGAGTCATACATTGCAAGAGTTGTTTTTAAAAAATGCTCATCATCTCGATCTGGAAACTCTGGTTTATAATGAGATCCTCTAAATTCATTTCTTAGAAGAGCGCTTTTTGTAAAGACCAAAGCAAGTTCAAGCATCGATGAAAACTGGTTTGCAAAAATGTATGTCTGATTTGCGAAGGGTGATCTATCATCCAATGAGATATTTTTAAAGCGTTCTTTGAGCTCTTTTATCTTATTTAAAGTGAGGCTTAAATCTCTATTATTTCTCTTTACAGTCACATGTTTTACCATCCACGATGCTAATTCATCATGAAGTCTGTGCACATTTTCAGAGCCATCTCTAGAAAGCAAGTCCTTTTTAAAAAGATCTTCTACTTCAATTGCTTCTTTAAATATATTTGAAGGACAATCACTATAGTGTGTTTGAAGAGTATCTAAATAACGAGGCAATTCATCCCCCACAACTAAGCCGCTAAAAATACAAGAAAGAAGAGAATTTGCTCCTAAACGATTCGCTCCATGATACTGATAATCCGACTCTCCACAATTAAAGCAACCTGCAATATTTGTCATATGACGAAACCGAACATTGCGATCTTTATCATCTACAGCAGGATAATCTACCCATGCACCGCCCATAGAGTAGTGAACAGCTGGAAATATGCGCATAGGCACTTTTCTTGGATCTTCTCCTGTAAATTTTTGATAGATATCTAATACGGATGTAAGCTTTTGCAGGGCCATCTCTGACATATGCCTAACATCCAAATAAACTTGCTCTTTTCCATCAATTCCAAGGCCCATTTCGCAAATGCGCAAAACTTCCCTTGCGCCTATATCTCTTGGTACTAAATTACCAAGAGCAGGATAGATCTCTTCTAGAAAATACCAGGGCTTACCACTTTCTCCACATACTATCTCCTTGCCACTTGGAGCCACAATCTTCTTCGATGCATCCCCATACACCCAAATCCTTCCTCCTTCACCTCGTACAGACTCTGAGATCAATCTCATCTTATCATTTCCAGGAATAGCTGTTGGATGAATTTGAATGAATTCACCATTAGCATATTTCATACCTTGCTTATAAAGGCGTCCGCTTGCTGCACCTGTACAAAAGGTTGAATTTGTCGACTTCTTAAAAATAACACCAAGACCCCCTGTTGCAATCACAACAGCATCCGCTTTTAAAACTTCTAGCTTTAAATTGAACAGATCCATCATGACAATACCACGTGCAACGCCCCTCTCGCATCTGACTAATCTCATAAACTCATGATTTTCAAATTTTTGTATAAGCCCCTTAACCTCTAAACGTCTTACCTGCTCATCCAGTGAATAAAGTAGCTGTTGTCCTGTTGAAGACCCACAAAAAGCTGTTCTATTATAGAACGTACCTCCAAAACGGCGAAAGTCAAGATTACCTTCTCTATTTCTGTTAAAAGGACAGCCTAAACGGTTCATCATCATGACAATTGAAGGCGCTGCAAGACACATTTCAAGAACGGGAGGTTGATTTGCAAGAAAATCTCCCCCTTTGATTGTATCATAAGCATGAATCAGCGGAGAATCATGCTCTTCTTTTGTGTCAAAAGCTGCATTAATACCTCCTTGTGCACATACCGAATGAGAACGCTTTACTTTTGTGAGCGAAACAATTTTGACAAAACATCCATTCTCTGCAAGACGCATAGCTGCAGAAAGACCTGCAAGACCACCACCTACCACGATCACTTCTTTTCTTTGCACCATCAAAATCACTTCCTAACTCATGTTACGCAAAAAAATAAACTCCCCAAATAGAAGAAAAGCCAAAATAGCCAAGCAAAATCATAAACCCTATACAAAAACGCTTAGATAATGTTTGTGAGCGCTCTGTAATTGTGATTCCCCAAGATATTAAACAAGTCCAAAGTCCATTTGCTGCATGAAATATGGCAGATAATACAAAAGCAGAATAAATCCATGCAAAAAATGGATTTTTAAATGTATCTCTAACACTTAAAAGCGAGGCTACACCAAAAGAATTTGTAACTGCAACAACTTGATTCTTCTCTTTATCATAAAGTTCCACGTGCAACTTTGTAGCAAGTGCCTTAAGCCCCTCATCCTTATGTACTCTAACTACATACTTTTCTTGCCCCAAACTTGTTGTAATACTTGGATAATCAAGAAAGCGCATTTGCACAACATGCCCTATAATACCCACTGCCAAAATCCATGCACTTATTCGCTGCCACGTATAAGCTCTATTTCTTGCATTCTTCCAAAGAAAAGGTTTTGTTCCATTACTTGGAAACACATTGTACTTGGCAGACCTCATCTGAACAAACCCCCATAGCATATGAATTAGTAAGGGAAATCCCAGAAGAATAATTTCTATGACATGAAGATAGGGAATTGCTTGTATCGCATTAACCATATACACAAAACCACTTTCATGGTCTGCAAAATAGAGAGCTGCCTGTGAATTGGTAAGAAGATGCTCAAACAAGAACAAAACCAGCCAAAAACCAACAAAGGAGTGTAGCTTTCTAATAATAAAAGCCCCTGGAATATTGCTCATATAACTTAATTTTAAATTAATTAAACTCTATGATCTATACATCATGCTGCCAAAGAACACAATAGCCATTAAAAAACTTATTTTTCTACTATCGAATTTCCCTTTAATGTATGTATACACAAACAAGTTTAAGAATTGATTTGTGTATATACACACATGCATTGATGGAGTTGAAGCTTATTCATGGAAGTAAGATTTAATAAACAAATCTGGAATGAACAAATCATTACAGAAAAGCTTTATGCTTTAAAAGATTTTGATAAAAATACTATGTGGCTCAAAGGTGATCTGAGCATACATAAAAAAAATTTTATCGAAAAGTTATTATGGTCCATTATTAAATGGTTTTATTCTTCTAATGATTTAACCGTTGCGGCAAATAACTTGGAACGCCTAAAACTCGTTGTAGCAATCTCTAACCAAGACCTTAAAACACTTTTTGATACTTGCGTTGATAGAGTCAATCAGATTTCTGAAAAATGTAATATTGCTCATATAAATACTCATGCAACAACACTCACTCTCGATCCATTTGTTATATTGACTCCAGCTGAGCTTGCCAATTTACTCAGCTTCTACAATGGCATTACAGAGATCCACAGTGATAATAACACCTGGATCTTGGATCAGCACCTTGAAAAGCTTGCAACGTACACATCCCTTACTCATCTTTCTTTGAAGCATTGTAAAAGTATTACTGATAAAGGACTTATTTTCTTAAAAACTCTCAATAACTTAAAAGTCCTTGAGATTACTTACTGCCAACAAATCACAGGGACATCCTTAAACCAATTGCCAAAAAGCATTCAAGAACTTAACTTGAGAGGCAACAATCTACAACAAGAAAACTTAAAACATCTACAATATCTTACTGAACTAACTAAACTGAATATTGGCCAAACTTCTATCAACAATCTTGCTTTATTACCTAATATAAATCTTGAAGAACTTTATCTTGATAACTGCCCAAATATCACCAAATCAAGTTTTGATACTATTCAAATTAATCCCGATAGCTTAAATAAATTAAGCCTTTCTTGCTGTCTAAATATTACTAACTTTACTTTTCTTGAAAAATTTCTCTACCTAGAATATCTTAACCTTTCTCGTTGTGCTCAAATTTCTACATTCACACAAATCGAAGCTATTAAGGATTTGCGCCTCAGATTTTTAGACCTTCGAAGAACCTCTGTTGAGTATAAAAGTGATTTTACTAAAAACACAAAAATCCCCACAATATTGTTTCCACGTTGTTTACCCAGCGGTGAAAAGCAATATCCTAGCTCTATTCCCAAAGAAAGGGGTGTAGAACCAAGTCCAAACGTTATTTTTTCAGAATCCAATGTTAATACAAAAAAAATAGTAGGCGTCTGGGGATCTCCAGATGCCGATGATTATTTACCAGGTGATGAAATGGATTAATTAGACTTCTTGCGTAATTATACACATCGTTAATGAAGAATTGTTTGTGTATATATTTGCTTGTTAAAACTCTCTTTTTTGACATCTTTGTGATGAAATGGATGAGCCAAAAAGCATGTTAGCATTTAAAGAAGTTGATCTTGCTACATCTTCAACAGAAATGCCTTTTAACTCAGCTATACAAGCTGCAATTTCTGGAAGCAATGAAGGCTCATTAATTTTACCTCGCTTTGATAGCGGTGCAAGGTAAGGAGAGTCTGTTTCGATGAGCATCTGCTCAAGCGGAGCTATTGCTGCAATAGATTTTAAACCTTCACTCTTTTTAAAAGTAACAATGCCACTGAAAGATAAATAGCCACCTCTTTTTAACACATTTTCTGCATCTTCTACATTCCCAGTAAAACAATGAAGGATGAAAGGAGCTACAGATCCATTTTGAATATATTCTGTGTCTAAAATCTGAAAAAGATCTTGAAATGCATTTCTACAATGAATTACAACAGGCAAATGGCACTCTAAGGCCAAATGCAAGTAACGTATAAACACTTGGCTTTGCAACTCTTTTGTTTCTTCAGTAAAATAATAATCAAGACCTGTCTCACCAATTGCTACAAGAGATCCATTTTTTGCATGCTCTTGAAAAAATTGAAACGTCTCCTCACTTTCGCTTAGAACATCTTGTGGAGTTGTTGCAGCTGTATTTACAACCCATGGATACCTTGCATGAAGCATAAGAGCTCTTTGTAAATCCTGCACTGTTGTACAAATGTTTATAACAGATACAACATGAGCATCTTCTGCTCGCTTTAAAACGCTGTCCACTTCCTCATCAGAAAACGAACCACCAGAGAGATGCGCGTGAGAATCAATAAACATTATACTTTCTTAGAGGCCTCAATAAGCGTATTAGATGTCAATGTCTCAGAAAAAATCTGAGGAGCCTCTGCACTTTTACCATAAAGTACATAAAATGGCACTCCCGATCGATTAAACTCTTTAAGACGCTTGGTAATTGCAGGATCACCCTTTGTCCAATCTGCTTCCATTCTTACAATACCAGCTTGATTAAATGCATCTTCCACTTCTTGCGAATGAAGAACCACTTTATTTGCCTGGCAAATAAGGCACCACTTAGCAGTAAAATCGATAAAAACAGGTTTTCCCTCCGCTTGTAATTCTTTAAACTTCTCTTCTGAATAGGGAATCCATCCTGCTTTAAGAGCATGAGAAGAAGAAGTATTTTGTATATTACCACCAGAAGATGTCTCTTGGAGCGCAAAAGACTCGTTAGAAACAGTGTATAAGGCAACTCCTAAAGTGATACTAGCAACCACAAGAGCTACTCTTCGCATCATTTTTGAATAAGAAAATTGACTAAAATGCCCATAGAACCAAGCACCTATACCCAAAATCAATAACGCAAAAAATAAAAACATTACGGATAAAAAGTTAGTTTGCGCTTCCCATACCCACACAAGCCAAAGAACTGAAGCAAGAAGAATAAAGCCCATAGCTTGCTTTAACAAAACCATCCAAGCACCCGGCTTAGGAAGTATTTTTAATAGTTTAGGAGAAACTGTAAGTAAGAAAAAAGGAATAGCCATACCAAGGCCCATGATGCTAAATAAACCAAATGCTTGTAAAGCAGGAAGAGTCATAGCAAACCCAAGGGATGCACCTAAAAATGGCCCTGTACAGGGAGTTGCAACAACTGTTGCAAGTACACCGCTACTAAACGCTCCCATCAAAGAAGGGCTCTTTTTCTTCCCATCAAGTGCTACAAGAGATGTTCCAAATTCGAACACGCCAAATAGATTTAAAGACATAAGAAAGAGAAGAATGATTAATACACCAACAAAAATTGGCTCTTGCAACTGAAAGCCCCAGCCAAGCTCTTGTCCTGATGCTCTAAAAGCAAGAAGTAATCCTGCAAGCACCCAAAATGAAAGCATGACACCAACAACATAAGCAAGCCCTTGCCTTAATCTTTCCCTTGCGCTATCACCTGCAGCTTGAACAACACTCAACACTTTTAGCGAAAGAACAGGAAGCACACAAGGCATCAAATTTAATAATAAACCTCCTGCAAATGCACCAAGAAGCGCAAAAGAGAATGTCATTATCGAAATAGATGAAGAATTTTCCATGCCTTTAAGCGGCACATTTACATCAAGAAAAGTCTGTTTTGCATGATCCGTAAAAGATCCTTTAAGTATTCCTTTAAGATTTGCGTTATTTTGATCCAAGGGTTGTAAAAGAGGCACCTTTAATTGATAACCATTATCCACCTTTGTCAATTGCTGCTTTGCAGATAAATCAGTAATTCCTATCTCTTCAGGATAAAATACAGCGCTTTCCAAGGCAGAATGCTCATGCAATAGACTAAAATTCAAAAGAAGATGATCATGAGCTACCTGTACAGATAAATCTTTACCTTTTTCTGGCAAATGAGAGCGTGCATCGGAAAAAACAGATGTATTGTGCTCATCTTTTACAGGCGCACTCTCTTTAACGGGTAGAGTAATCTCTAAATCTTGCTCACCAGGAATGCATTGCTCGCCACATACAACCCACTGCACATGAGCTTGCATTTTAGCTTCTTGTATGGATAAATGTGAAGGAGGAGTAACCTTGGCAAGTAGCGTGATTGTATCTTCAAATCCAAGGCCGGAAAGGCCATCTTGTACAAAATGCTTAGGAACTGGCCAAAGAATTTCATCTAAAATAAATCCTTCTGGAAGGTCCAAACTTACCTGAAGTGGAGAGCCTGTATCCCCTGGATTTTTCCAGTATGTATGCCAATGCGGCTGAACATCAAGGTGAACAGCAAGCCAGAATGAGTCTCCCTCATGTATGCTAACATCTTCTGATACAATCTGTACGGAAACAGGGTTAGAATCATCTTGTTTATGATCTGCAAGTAATGGAGCTGCTAAAAAAAATAATCCAACAGCAGAAAGCGATAATAGACGAGCAAACACTAGGCTAATCCTTTTTAAATTAATAGTAAGTATTAATTATAAAACAATTTTTATTTTATGTAAAGATCAAACAGATCAAATCAGCAATTAGGAGTGGCGATGGATTTATAAGTGTTTTCTCGTCTAGTAGGCCAAATGAAGCGGAAACTAGAGATTAAAGTCATGCCGAATTGCAAATCCTCTGCATTGCAAATCATTAAATAAGTCTTCCTCCTTCCAGCGTATGCGTGATCGAGTCGCGATAGGATAAGTATTTTCGTTGTTAAGAGCCTGATGAACGATCCATTCCCAAT
>JARLHF010000011.1 GCA_031292375.1 Chlamydiales bacterium | reverse complement strand
TTGTGATTGTACTGGTATATTACGAAGCTTTAATTCATGGTACAAAGCATCTTCATACAGACTTTCGAGGAGACCAGGTCCACCTAATGTTCGGTGGACTTCAATAGCTGCATCAATGATTAACTCCGACAATAAATTCTCAACCTTCTCTGCGTCATTGCGTCGCTGCGTCTCTGCGTTTATCATAAGTCCCCCAAATAGCCTAAAGGCGCACTCGGAATGGGGCAGTTATTTAATGATTTGCAATGCAGAGGATTTGCAATTTTGAAATAACGTTGATTTTTGTGACTTTAATCTCTAGTTTCCGCTTCATTTGGCCTACTAGACGAGAAAACACTTATAAATCCATCGCCACTCCTAATTGCTGACGTGACTCAGGAATTGCTTGCGTTAATATAAAAAAATTGATATGGATAAGAGAGTTGGAACCTAAAATTAGGTGTGCATGAATAAAAGCCCTCGTTCTGAAAAGCCCTATAATATTATTGCAGGTCTTATTTTTCTATTTGGTGTTGGTATTTTTGCTTACATGGGAGTATACGACTGGCTTCCTGCTCTTTGCATTGCAACAGGAATTGCAGTCATTGTAAGACAACTTGCTTTAGGCTACCACATTGACGTACTTGTTGCTCTCGTCATTTTTGGGGCAGCTTTTCTCTCTTCATTTCTACAATTCTTCTCCAGAGTCTTTTTACCAACTTTTTTGATGATAGGAGCCATTTACTATATACTGCGACAATTCATTTCTTTTCATGATAAGCTTGTTGTAAAAACAACAGATGTGCATATTGAGCCTTCTGAAACTGAAGGTGAACCAAAACTATGACAAAACCGTTTATATCCCTACAAAAAGCAACCAGTATCTCTGCTGGTATTTTCTTTCTTGTCTTGGCCGTTATTGCCTATTTCGATAACTGGTGGCCAGGTATTATTATCCCTATTGGAACAGCCATTGTTGTACGACAACTTCTTCTAAAAAAATTCTATGATGCCATTGTCTCTTTTGCCATCTTTGCAGGTATCTTTGTTACTCTGCAGTGGCAACTCTCCTGGCTACCCGTACTTTTTGTTATAGCTGGAATCTACATTTTGTTTAGAACCTCACTCTTTACAACTGAGGATGAAGTGGAAGAAGAAGAAGAAGTTCAAACGGAAATCGAAGAAGAGCAAGACTCTCACAAAAAATAAAATCAAAAAATAATGAACGAAGCTTTACCTTCACATATTGGACCTTTTTCCATTGTCCAAAGCATTGGAAAAGGTGGAATGGGAGAAGTTTTTCTTGCCTACGACCCCATGTGCAAAAGGCAAGTTGCGCTCAAACGCATCCGCACAGATTTGCGTGATAAAGAGATCATCAAAAACCGCTTTCTTAAAGAAGCTACCATTACAAGTGCACTAGCGCACCCATCCATTGTACCTATCTACTCTATCCATGAAGAGAAAGACTTTCTTTACTACATTATGCCCTATTTAATTGGCTCAACATTAAAAGAGTGCATAAAAGATGCGAAAAAAGAAACTAATTCTCAAGAGGGATCTATCCCCTCTTTTCTGCGTATATTCATGAATGTATGCCAAGCTATTGCCTACTCTCATTCTAAAGGCTTTTTACATAGGGATTTAAAGCCAGAAAACATCATTGTTGGAAAATATGGTCAAGTATACATTTTAGACTGGGGACTTGTAAAATCGATAAACGATACATCTCATGATGAAACTATAGAAATGGATATAGATACTCAACAAACAGAAAATCTAACACGCCCAGGAAAGCTTTTAGGAACACTTACTTATATGGCTCCAGAGAGAATTTTTGGACATGCATCCTCTGTCTCCTCCGACATCTATGCTCTTGGGGTTATTTTTTATCAGATCCTTACACTCAACTTGCCCTTTAGAAGAAAGACTATCAAAGAGTTTCGAGAAAACCTACATCTTGAAAAGCTCATTGACCCTGCAAAAATGGCCCCCTATAGAGGCGTTCCCCCAGAGCTTTCTCGCATCGTAAAAATCTGTCTTGAACCAGATCTAAAAAAACGCTATCCATCTGTCGACACCCTCATCAATGACCTTGAAAATTACTTAGAAGGTCACTCTGAATGGTTTTTTATGTCCAAACTAGATATTCACAAAAAAAATGATTGGGAATTTCAAGAGCATGTACTCATACCAGAACCTATTGTTATTTCTAAAAGTACCACACGAGCTGACTGGGTTACTATCATGATTGCAAAAGAGGCATTTTCTGGAAATACACAAATCAAAGCTAAAGTTCAAATCTCTGCTCAAAGTAAGGGTATTGGATTTTTGCTGAGTGTTCCAGAGGCATCTGAGCGAATTCACCCAACAGATGGGTACTGTCTTTGGCTGAGTGCTAATAAAAATGAGCCTACTAAACTTTTTCACTCTACTGTAGAAATCATGCAACTTCCAGATATTATCTTACCAGAGAAAGAATTACTTTCTCTTGATATAAGAAAAATGGATCGCCACATCCTTTTCTATTTAAATGATACTCTCATGTTTACCTATATTAGTTATCTACCACTTGCTGGCACACATGTAGGCCTAAGTTTTAAAGATACCTATTTTGAACTACAAGAATTACAAGTTTATGTTGGAAGCCTAAACGTACAAGTCAGTTGTTTGGCCGTTCCAGATGCCTTTTTAGCAAACAAAGATTATGCAAAAGCCCTTACTGAGTATAGACGCATTGGCATATCCTTTCAGGGAAGATCTGAAGGTAGAGAGGGTCTATTTCGAGCAGGTGTTACCCTTTTAGAAGAAGCTCTTGATACTAAAAGTTCTTCCAAAAAAAATCATTTATTCAACTTATCTCTTTTAGAGTTTGAAAAATTAAGAAACACACCAAGTGCACCTCTTGAATACCTTGGAAAGGCGCTTGTTTATGAGACAATGCAAGAACATGAAGAAGAAGTTAAATGCTTTGAACTGGCATTTAGGCGCTACCCTAAGCATCCTCTTCTTCCTCTTCTTGAAGAACAGATTCTTTTTCGCCTACATAACCGCTATAAACAAGAAAGGTCTCTTACTTATAATTTTACCCTGCTTATCTTAAAAATTTTACCTAGCACACATCGCAATCATGAGACAAAATCTTTGATCGATCATGTCTACCATAGTCTAGAACACCTCTTATTTGTTGAAGAATTTCCAAAAAATAATGTTATCGATGCACTTAAATACAAACATTTTGCAATACAACTTGCCTTCTGGCTTGCAAAACCTGGCGCAATTGCCGAAATTTTTGATAGCCTTGTCATTGAAAATCCCTTACATCTCATTTTGATGAAAAATGCCCTCTTTTGCCTTTTAGAACTAGGCTCTTTTGAAGAGATCCTCGAAAGGGTACCAGAAATTGCTCCTGCTTCTTTTACATTACATCGTAAGCTCTCATTTCTTTCTAAAGATACTCTGGAAAAATCTTTTCAAGATGTTTTATCTCTCGTAATACACCCCCTTGATTTAGACCATATAAGAGCTCTTATATTTCTTTTCAATTATGCTCTATTTAATGAAAGAGAAGATCTTGTCATTCATTATTATAAGCATTTTGCAAAATCACAAGACATGTGTTTTGCTGATGCTTACTTAATATGGGCATATCTCTTACAAAGAAGATGGTCTGATGCTGAACTTATCCTTCAAAAATATCCTTTAAACATACTTAGTCAAGAAAATAATATCCTTCACTTCCTTTACGGATGCTGGCTTTTGGCAACAGAAGGGGGCAGTCTTGCAGAAGCTCACTTTTCAGGCATAGATGATACACCTTTTCCAAAAACCTGCGCGCTTGCAACCCACTTTCTTTTTGGCAGGGGCATCGATCCAAATGCCTGGCTCGCACAAAGCTTTTTCTTCGAAAAAAGAGAGCTTTACAAGCAGCTCTCTTTGTTTTATCATTGCCAGGAAAAAACTCAAGAAGCAAAGCATTATCACAAGTTAGCAATGAATTATGTCAGACTCTCTTCCTAAAGCCTATGATCCAAAAACTATAGATTCAAAGTGGTACAAATTTTGGCAAGATAGAGAGTTCTTTTCTTGCAATCCTTACTCCTTTAAAGAACCCTACTGTATTGTTATGCCACCTCCTAATGTAACTGGCGTTCTTCACATGGGGCATGCCCTTGTCAACACGCTTCAAGATATTCTTATCCGCTGGAAACGAATGTGTGGGTATGATGCATTATGGATTCCTGGCACCGACCATGCAGGTATCTCAACACAGACTATAGTTGAGCGCAACCTAATAGCAAAAGAGGGAAAAAGGCGCAAAGATTACACTCGAGAAGACTTTCTAAATCATGTATGGAAATGGAAAGAGGATAATGAAGCGCTCATCTTGAATCAACTTAAACGCCTTGGTTCCTCTTGTGATTGGAAAAGACAACGTTTTACCATGGATGAGGGGAATAATAAAGCCGTTCGAGTCATGTTTAAAAAGCTATTTGACAAAGGGCTTATCTACCGAGGCGATTATCTTGTCAATTGGGATCCACTCACTCAAACGGCTCTTGCAGATGATGAAGTTGAATATGAAGAACAAAATACTTTCCTTTGGTATATAAAATATCCACTTGCAGATGGTTCTGGATCTATTAGCATCGCAACAACAAGACCAGAGACCATGCTCGGTGACACAGCAGTTGCAGTCTCTCCAAATGATGAGCGCTATTCTCACCTAGTTGGAAAACAAATTATTCTACCTTTAGTTAACAAGCAAATCCCCATCATTGCAGATCATAGAATCGATGCCTCTTTTGGTACGGGTGCTGTCAAAATAACACCTGCACATGACCCAAATGACTATCAAATGGGCCTTACGCATAATCTTCCCATGCTCAATATTCTAACTCCTGATGGTAAAATTAATGAAAATGGGGCCTCCTTTGCAGGACTCTCTATTGAAAATGCAAGGTCCTCTGTTGTAAAAGCACTTCAGGAAAAAGGATTTATTGAAAAAATTGTTCCTTATACTAATAGAGTAGGTGTCTCTTACCGCTCCAAGGCTATCATCCAGCCCTATCTCTCTAAACAATGGTTCATTAAAATGAGCTATTTTAAAGACAAATTACGCAGCTGTGTCTCTTCTGGAAGCGTTAAACTCATCCCCAAACACTGGGAAAATACTTACTTTCACTGGATTGACAACCTAAGAGACTGGTGTATCAGCAGACAACTTTGGTGGGGACATCGCATTCCCATATGGTACAATAAATCTGATGATACTAAGATGATCTGCTATGATGGCATTGGCACTCCAGATGAAGTCATAAATGCACCTAATGACTGGCAGCAGGATGACGATGTACTAGATACATGGTTTTCTTCCGCCCTATGGCCTTTTTCAACGCTCGATTGGCCAGATGATTCTGCTGATCTTAAGAAATACTATCCCAACTCTGTTCTTGTAACAGGGCATGATATTCTCTTTTTCTGGGTAGCAAGAATGCTCCTCATGGGAGAATTTGCTCTTGGAGAATATCCTTTTCCAGAAACCTTTTTGCACGGGCTTATCTATGGAAAATCATATTGGAGAAACCAAGAAGGTGGGGGCATTCGCTACGTTTTAGAAGAAGAGCGCACATCTTATGAAACTGGTAAGCAAGTCCCATCAGATGTACATTTCAAATGGGAAAAAATGTCCAAATCCAAAGGAAATGTCATCGACCCAATAGAGATGATCGACACTTATGGCACTGATGCAGTACGTATGGCGCTTACTGCAAGCGCTACACAAGCGCGCCAAATTGACCTTGATCGAAGACGCTTTGAAGAGTTTAAAAACTTTGCAAATAAAATATGGAATGGCTCTCGCTTTGTTTTTATGAACTTAGAGGGTAAAAAGCCACTTGACTCAAATGATTTTGCCAAAGGCCTAGATCCTGCCCTATTCTCTCTAGAAGATAAATGGATCCTCTCAGCCCTCAACCAAGTCATTAAAGATGTGAATACACATCTTTCCAACTATGCTTTTGATAAATCAGCAACTGTAGCCTATGACTTCTTCTGGAAGCAATTTTGCGCTTATTATGTAGAGATTGCAAAACCTACTCTCTTTGGCAAACAAGGAAATGAAAAAGAGCTAGAAAATAAACAAAAAATACTTGTCATAGTACTTCTTGCAGCCCTACGCCTTCTTCACCCTATGGCTCCCTTCATCACTGAAGAACTTTTCCAAAAGATAAAAGAAAGAATGGGTAGCATGCATTCCTCATCCCCTTGCATCTATGCTAATGAAGCTCTACTTGCCCTGCAAGCTCCTGCATGCATTGTCGCCCCCTATCCTCAGGTAATTGACGAGGAAGATATCTCTCCTGTAATTAACACACTATTTTCAAACATCGAAGAAATTGTCTACGCCATTAGAAACATTCGTGGTGAGATGAAGCTTGCACCAAATCTGGCTACAAAAATTTATATCGTTGGAAAAGAATCCTTGACCTCTTCTTTCAAAGAAAATGGTTCCATTATTTCTTCTCTTATACCAACAACAGAACTTATCTTTTCTGAAACAGAGCCTGTTCTTGACCTTGCAGGCTCTGCATTCGTAAAGGACTTTAAAATTCTAATTCCTTTACCACAAGAACTCCAGGAACAAGAAAAACTGCGCCTCAATAAAGAGCAAGAGAAACTACAACTTACTTTACAGAAAATAAAAGAGCAATTAAGTAACCAAGACTTTCTTGCAAAAGCACCTGCTCCTTATATTGAAAAGCTCAAACAACAAGAACAACAGGCAGAAGAGGCCCTTCTAGAAATTCAACGTAATCTAAGTTCAAGAATTGATTTTTGAACTTGTTTGTGTATAACTTTTGACTTGCCTAAAGAGCAGAAAAATACCAAATAGGATAAAGGGAATACTTAAATATTGACCCGCATTCAAAAATGACTCATCAAGCACCGCGCTTTGCGGCAATTTTAGCCATTCAATACAAAATCGAAATGAAAATAATAAAATAAAAAATAACCCCGAACAGACCCCCTCTTTTAACTTTTCCTTTTTTAAAAACCAAAGCGTTGCAAGAAATATAAATAAACAGAAATAAAAACAGGCCTCATAAAGCTGTACTGGATGACGAGGAACAAAAGGAACACGTTCTGCAGGATGACCAAAGAGAACTGCCCAAGGAACTTTTGACTCAACGCCCAAAATCTCTTGGTTTATAAAATTGCCAAAGCGAATAAACGAGCCTACCAATGCACCTGGAATCACGGCTGTATCTAAAATGGTAATCAATGTTAGGCTTGGATAAGTTTTTCTAATGTGCCATCTAAAATAAAGCATAGCTACAATAACTCCTAAAACACCCCCATGACTTGCAAGTCCGCCTTCCCATATTTTAAATATATCCCAAGGATGTGCACTATAGTAGGGCCACTCATAAAAAAAGACTTCAGCAAGCCTTGCACCTACAACTGTTCCAATAACACTATACCAAGTGAGTGTGTCTGTAAGTTTTGCTGCAACCTTTACAGAGTCCTCCACATAGGGCCTTAGCCTTATTGCAAATATTTTCTTAACAAGAAGATAGGCAAGAAAAAATCCACAAGCAAATAATATGCCATACCAAGCTACGGGATGATGGATCCATGGAAGCACAAAAGCACTTCTTGGAGGATCCCAATAGAAGAAAAGAAAGAGAAAAGCTGCTACCATGATGAAACTTTAGGTTAATTGAAAACAAAGTAGCAAAGCAGATGATAAAAGTAAAAATATTATCCGTTGGAAAAACAAAAGAACGATGGCTCGAAGAGGCTATTCAAGAATATTGTAAGCGTCTAAAAAGTTCTATTGCCTTTGAGTTTGTCTGGGCAAAAGATGATAATGCGCTTCTTCTTTTAGCAGAAAAAGAGCCCTTAATTATTGCTCTAGATCCAAACGGCACGCTCTATACAAGCGAAGATTTTAGCCACTTTCTATTTCAGAAACTAGAACTTGGTGGCTCTCGTTTAAGCTTTGTAATTGGCAGCTCTTTGGGGCTACCACAAGCTTTTAAAGAAAAGCACACTCTCATAAGCCTATCAACGCTCACTTTTACCCATCAATTAACAAGACTTGTGCTCATCGAACAGATCTACCGCGCAACAGAAATAGCAAAAGGATCAGCTTATCACAAATAAGTTATCTAACAGCCTGTTTTTTAGGCTGTTCTGCTGCTTGTCTAAAATAGAGCAAGGCGCCATTTACAAGAGCTGATCCTATGATAACATCAACTGCTCCTCGAATGTCTGCAGGCGTGTCAAAAAAACGAATCAACATGCCAAGCCCCATCATGATAGCAATCAAAACATAAAATCTAGCTCCGTATATTCTGTGCAGTGCAACAGGAGATGGCATTTCTCGAATACGTGCAACCATGCGATGCACTGTTTTTGCAAGCACATAACGACCTTTAAAGTACCCAATAAGCATAGCAAGAGCAATAAGTACAACAGATGCCTCTTGAATGCCGCCAGCAAATGCTGCTAGATAACTTAAAAGAGAGGTCGGATGAACTTCGGCCATATGCTGCAATGCTTTTTCAGAAATTAGGCGCAACCCCATATTCAAAAGATAGACACCAACTGCCATCCAAATAAGGCCTGCAACTACAATTAGTGTAGAATGCTTAAATTTTAACATACCTCAATCCCTCTTAACTTAAAAATATTGCTGTTGCTGTAGCATACTCTTTGCAATGACTTAAAGACACTAATAAATTAAAATTACCAAGCTCTTTTTCTAATCTCACAGATAAATTAACATGAGGTTTTCCAAAAGAATCATTAAGAATTTCAATATCTTGAAAAGAAATTTTGTCTTGAAAGCCTCTACCAATTGCTTTTGCAACAGCTTCTTTTGCAGCAAACCTTCCTGCAAGACGCTCAGCAGGCTGGTGGAAATTTAGGCAATACTCTTGCTCTAAAGGCGTATACACACGCTTTAAAAACTTAGATCCAAACCGCACATAAATTTTGCGAATTCTCTCTACTTCAATAATATCTGTTCCCAGACTTGCATTATTTAAATTTTGCATTTTTTATAAATGGGCATAACTTACACTATCGACCTCTTGAATAGATAAATTCTCATCTCTAGGACTAGAATCTTCCTCTAAAGTATTACAAAAGACCATTCTTCCAGATGAAGTATGTTTTACCGATAGTACACGTACAATGATCGTTTCAGCAATATGGTCACCACCACCATTAATCACAACCATCGTTCCGTCTTCCAAATAACCAACGCCTTGCCTAGACTCTTTACCAAACCTTTGAACTTTTACTTTAATTAATTCGCCTGTTTGCGTTACAGGCTTTAAAAAGTTAGAAAGCATGTGGATATTAACAATTTTTACACCATCCATAGCAGCTACTTGAACACGATTAATATCAGCGGTTAAAATATTTGCATCTACAAGCCTTGCAAGCCTTGCAAGCTTTGCATGAATATCCTTTACATCAACAAAATCGGTCTCATTCTTGCGAAGAGCAAGCTCTGAAAGATGTTCTAGCTTTTTTAAAGCATCAAGTCCCTTTCTTGCCCGATTTTTTACCATCTCATCACCAGACTCAACTTGCATATAGAGCTCTTTCACAATAAAGCTTGGAACTATGAGGCTATGGTCCAAAATCCCAGAAGAACAAAGATCTACAATGCGTGTATCACAAAGAACAGACATATCAAGAAGAAGATCCTTTTTCTTGGAATTGACAGGATCCAACTTAACAAAAGGGATGCTTATATAAATCTCTTGCGATGAGCGCAGTGTAAATACAACCCCAAAGTAAGCAGCAAAAAGATATAGAAAAATCCTTATAACTTGTAATTTCACAGAAAAGCTATCGATAGCTACAAAAGAAATAACTGCGTTAAAAAAGAGTACCGCAGCAACTCCCATTAAGTACCCAAGAAAGAGACCTAAAATTACTGCGTTAAGATTGCGCAAGTTATATCTCTTAAAAAAGAGATCTAAAGCTATTAAAACCCCTCCTATGACAAGACCTGCAGATATACCGTACAAGATCGTGTATCTATCAACTTCTGGAGCCGTTGCAACCATGTAAGTTGTCATAAAAAATACACCCAATATTATACAAAAAATGCGTGTAAACGAAATAGATGCGCTCATAATATTTTGAATCCAATTAATAATTCAAGTTAAGAAGATGTCATATCCTAAACACTTCTTTCTTTTTTGTCGATTTGTTAAAAATATGAATCAATATTTAACGTTGAGCCAAAACTCAGCTTAATAAAGCTTTTGCTGATTCTAAAAGCTTATTTGCAATTTGAGCTTGCTCTGTATCGGGCTTAGGATTGTTTTTTAAATATTCGTGAGCTGAATCTTGCATTAATTGCATGATATTATTCATGCTATCCGCAAGAGTATTCATATCGTTATTTGTAATGGGATTATCTGAAGATAGCTGAACCATATTGTCTACTTTATCAGATAATTCTTTACATTTTTCAATTAGCTTATTAGGTACGCTTGCGTCCGCTCCTTGCGGTACTTGAACTGCTTGAAGCTGGGGCAAAATATCTTTGATAACCCTATTAGTATCCACCAAATTAGCTATAAACTTCTGAGTATTAGCTTCTGCATTAGATGAATTTGAAGAATAAGCATTACCAAGTCCCTGATCCAATGCTTTATTATATTCATTATCAATGCCTTCCACAGGATTTACCATAAAAGTCCCTTTTTAATTTTAGGATTATCTATTTCAAAGATTTTCTGGCAACTCTTTTTAACGACATCGCGAACGAAGATCTGTGACAAGGCGTGGCAATTGACTAATTAAATAAAGAGGTACTGATAAAACTTGCTCAAAAAATGAGAGCGGATGTTGTGAAATGCGAATACCAAAAGGCGTTTGTTTCTCAGATTTCTTTAGCTATAACAAATTTGCTATTTTACGGGGGGTGTTTTAGCACAAAACTTAAAAGCTATTAATTTTATCTATATTCATCAACTTAAAGAATTATTTACAAAGAAAAAGGAATAAGTAGAGAAAGTATCAATGCACGTACATTGCTAGGACAATTTTTTGCATACAGACGCATTGCAACATCAAGACTCATCGTTCCAAGCCAAGCAATCTTATAGCTATATCCATAACTCAAATCAAAGGAGCCATGGGCAACGGATGCATAGCCTTGAAAGGCAAAAGGACTTACAATGTTTTCTGTACCGAATCCTCTTAAGTAGTCGCCACCCAAACGTAAAAAATGTACATCACATAAATTTTTTTCTAACGTTAACATACCGTGCAACCAAGAAGATCCTTTAGTACCAGAACCAAGACCTAGCAATACCCATGCTCTATCTAACCAGAAAGGCCCCCCACAAGAGAGCTCCTTACCTATTGCAACATGCAACTCTGTATCCAAGTACCAGTGATGAAACACACTAATGTCGTGCAGTGACTGCTTGAGCGGTGTAGAAAATGTAAGGCCTGTTGCAAGGCTTACAAAGCTATCGCCCCCTACATCATCCAACCATAAATAACGCCCTGTCAGGCGAGCACAATCAATACCAAAAGCTCTTGCCCTTGTTTTGGCTGTTTGCCCCTCTATTTCTAAGCTCCAGCGCTCATTAGCGGTAAGAGCAAAACTTAAATCAAAATAATAATCGTGATCTGAGTAAAAAACATCTCCAGATGCACAATTCACCTTACTATAATGTGCATATTCAGAGATGAGCTTTGGCTCAAACTCATAAACTTCACTAAACCAAGGAGCAAGCTCTGTACAACTAAGAGAATTACACACAAGAAAAATAAGAAAGTAAAAATACAAACGCAATTTCACAACTCTTGACTAGATAAATAATGCTCTGCTTCAAGAGCTGCCATGCAGCCACTACCCGCTGCTGTTACAGCCTGGCGGTATATATGGTCCTGAACATCCCCTGCAGCAAAAATACCAGGAATATTTGTTTTACATGATCCAGGCACCACTTTAAGATACCCATTTGGGTGACACTCTACTTGTCCATTTAAAAATGCCGTGTTAGGAATATGCCCAATTGCAAAAAAGACGCCGCCCGCACTTCTAGTTACCTCTTCTTTTGTAGCAACATTTTGTATGACGACCTCCTTGACAACATTATCGCCCGATATTTTTGTTACGACACTATTCCAAAGAACTTCTATCTTAGGATGTGACAAAGCCCTCTTTGCCATAATTTTTGATGCTCGAAGCTCATCTCTTCTATGAACTATATAGACTTTTGAGCCATATTTTGTTAAGAATATTGCCTCTTCTACGGCAGTATCCCCCCCACCTATTACATAAAGGTCTTTATTCCTAAATATGGGAGCAGCTCCATCACAGACCGCGCAAGCTGTAACTCCCTTTTGCCAAAATTCTCCATCATTAGCCCCAGGAATTGTTAAGCGCTGAGCTGTAGCTCCTGTCGCTACAATCACTGCATCTGCAGTAAATACATTCTCTTTACCATTAATTTGAAATGGCTTTTTAGAAAAATCTACAGAAATAACATCTTCTGTAAGAACAAGCGTTCCAAAACGAACAGCCTGAGCTTTAAATTTATCCATTAAATCAGGGCCTGAAATCCCCTCTGGAAATCCAGGATAGTTTTCAACTTCTGTGGTCGTCATCAACTGTCCACCTGCAGGGCCAGAAAAGAAACCTTCAAATACAACGGGTGCAAGATTGGCTCTTGCAGCATAAATAGCAGCTGTAAAGCTTGCAGGGCCAGACCCTATGATAATTAAATTTTTATGTTCCATAGCAACCCTAAATTTTCAAGTGAATTTTAAACTTTTATACGTTATCATTTCTTTGGCTTTTTGCTCGATAAAATTAAGATGTGTACATGGGAAAAATAGTTTGTAAATTATTCAACCTCTACCCAGGTGAGGGAAAAAGCAGTGTTCTTTTCATCCTCCTTGCATTTATTTGGTCCTTTGCTTCCTATTGCGGGGTTACCCTATCAGACGGGATGTTTTTAGAACATATAGGTGCAAAAGAATTGCCAATGGCCTATCTTTTTACGGCTCTAAGTCTCTTTGGGATATCTTTTCTATTTCTCTATGCATTCAACCATTTTAACGCAGAGCGAACCTATTTTGCAGCCCTTCTATTTGCTGCCATTGGTTATCTCTTTATTATCTTCTATGAGCCCCTAGCTGACCTAGAAGGCGCTAAGATATATTGGTTTGCCTTCAAAATTTTCTGTAATATTTTAGCTGTTATATTAACGACTTGCTTCTGGTTCTTTTTAGATCAATATTTTAACCTACAAAACGCCAAAAGACTCTACTCCCTTTTTAATTCCTCTATCTTCTTTGGAAATGCCTGTGGTAGCACTTTTCTCTCAATAAGCCTAAATACAATTGGAATAAAGGGCATTAGTATCACCATTATCGCTCTCTTTATAACCACAGTCATGGGAATATTTCTAATTAAAAGACGAACAAAGCTCTTCTTTGACGATACCATAGAAAGCACATCAACTCCTGAAAAACAGTCCCTCAAGTCAATTTTAAAAGGATTTTTGAAATCAAAATATACCCTGATACTCATGGGGACCTACTTTATCATTCAATTGATCAATGTAATTACTGAATATACCTACATGCAAAGTTTTGATGCATTTTTCGATACACCAAGAACAGATGCTGTTTTATTGGAAAACCGCCTTACCATTTTTCTTGGAGAGTGCACTGCTTGGATTGCCCTTGGCAATATGTTCTTTGGACTTTTCTTCTATAGCCGCGTTGTTAGCCGCTTTGGCGTCAACAATATTGTGGGAATATCACCTACCTTTTTCTTAATCACATTTATCTTTTGGGGTTTTACTGAAGCACTTTTTGTTGCCATCCTTGGCCTTATTGTTGTTGAGGGCATTTCATACACGATTGACGAAAACAATTCTAACTTGCTTCTCAACACCGTACCCTCAAGACTAAAAAATAAAGCAAGAGTTGCCATTGACTCCTTCTTTGAGCCACTTGGCATGCTTGTATCAGCCTTAATTTTCATTTTTTCAGATATATCCAGCAAAGAGCTTGGCCTTATTTTAACGCTTGCAAGTCTTATTTTTGTTCTTCTCATCAAAGATGAATATCGAAGGGCTATCTTGCATAACTTACTTCATAACGCTCTGCATTTTGAGAGAAAGGCTAAAGAATGGCTTTTACGGCTTAGCAAAAAAGAGCGTCAAGTTGCAAAATTTCACCTCATTGGCATGCTAAAAAATTTAAAAGAGCCCATGCAACTCCTTGCTTTTGAAATGCTTTTACAATTTAAAGATCGAAAAATCTTATCTTATCTGCTAACTCAAATGAATCTGATGAGCATGAAAGGAAAAATTAAAGTCATCGAGCTTTTTACCAAAAGTATCTTTGTGACAGATCCGCAAGTGCTAGATCGATTCAATACCTGGGTGCATAAAATGCCAGCTACTAGCCTAAAAAGTGCACTTCAATTCTATTTTGCAAAATTTGGTCTGCTCCACCCAGAAAAGGTAAAACAAGAACTTACAAGCCAAGACTTAATTCTTAGAGCTTCTGCTATTTTAACACTAAAAACACACACAACTCACGTACAAACAAGCCTTACAAACCAACATCTTGCAAATCAGTCCTTGGAAGAATTATTAAACTCACCTAAAACAGAAGAAGTTTGTATAGGATTACAAATTTTAAGCTTCGACAAAACTGCGCGCAATGTAGAACTTCTTATCCCCTTTTTAAAACACCCTTCAATAAAAATTGCAACACACGCAGCTATAGCAATCGATGCTATCATCGATACAAATAGTCGCAAGTTTACAACTACTTTACTCAACATGTTAAAAAACTCTTCCAATAGTGAATATAGAATTGCTTGTTTAAGATCTCTTGGAAAAATTATCGATTCTACCATCATTCCTGACATCATGCTTTCAAGTGAGCACTATAGACCAGTAGAAAAACGTGAAGTTGAGGCAATCATTGTCCAAATGGGACTAAGAGCTATTCCTACGCTTCTCTTTCTCACTAAAAGCAAAGATATTCCCAACCAGTGTCGAATCCTTTCAGGGCGCATTCTTGGAAGACTTTCTCTATTACAACTACGGGTCAATTTGTTTTCTATCATAAATAGTGAAATAGAAAGAGCCTATTTTTACTTCTATCATAGCTACTTACCTCCCTCTCATGAATCCCTCAGTGCATACGATCGTAATTTACTGCAAAAGGCTCTTTTTACTGGCTATGAGTCTGCAATTGATTTTATCATTCAACTACTGAGCGTTGCAGGATCTATAGAGAACAGTGAACTCTTAAGCCATGCTCTTCGTAGCAACAATCAAAAAATACGTGGCAATGCTATTGAAATGTTAGAAAAAACTTGTGAATCACGCATTTTTCATCTTCTAAAACCCTTAATTGATGAAAGACCCTTAACAGAAAAGCTCAAATTTTATAAAAAGCGCATTAAACTTGTATCTCTTGAAGAGTTACTAGATCTCCTTGAGAATGCACCCTCTTGTGCAAAACAGATCATTGCGCTAACACTTAAAGCAAAACTCAATTTAAGTGGGTGGAGAGAATCTTTGCAGAAGCGCATGGAAACAAAAGATGAGCTCTTTCATCACTTTGCTTACGAACTTTTAGAGAGTTAAACTAATGAAATCATGGACATTAATAGATAAGGCCTTTGCCCTAAAGACAACAAACCTCTTTGCAGAATTAGACCTCGACCTGCTACTTACCATAGCAGATAAGATGGGAACTTCTCGCTTTAAAGAAGGTGAGATTATCTTCCCTCTTCTACAAGATGCTCACAGAATGTATTTAATTGTTGAGGGAACTGTGCAAATTCAAGATACAAATGAACACATTCTTGCTCACCTACATCAGGGCGATTTTTTTGGAGATGAATCGTTGTTTAATGAAAAGCCAAGGGCTTATAGCGCACATTCTCTAACGCATACAACGCTTCTTACTCTTTCAAAAATACACCTGCTTACAATCATCTCTGAGTGCCCCTCTGTTGCAACAACGCTTCTACATGCCTACACATCTTACATAGGATTTAGACCAAGACAATGACAATGCGTACTAAGCTTCTCTTATTATTACTTCCCACTATGATCTTTTTTACATTGGGGCTATCCTTTCTATTAGCCTACCACTGGCAAATAGAAATCATCATTGGAGCTATCGTTTTACTCATATTCATCCTTTTGTATATCGCAAAAAAAATAGCAAAGCCCATTGAAAAATTAAAAAATTTGGCTCTCTTTTCGGCTGCTGGTCATTATGAAGCTATTGAAGTTAAAGGTCCTAAAGAAGTTACAGACCTTGCAAATACAATCAACACAATGAGCGCATGCCTTAAAGAGCAAATTACGAGGCTACAAGAAAACTCTCTTATGAAAGAGCGCATGTATGGTGAATATGAATGCAGCGTTCTTCTACAGCATTATATGCTTCAAAAAGTTATTGAAAGCTACTCAGAAGATTATTTGGCATTTAGGTCACTGGATTTAATTTCTGAGCAATTGCGAGGCCTTGCCTTAACTATTTCACCAGATGCTTTAAATACATCCGTTACACTTAAAGAAGCGAAAGAAAAAGGCTTTCAAGGTATCTATGCGCTTATCAAAACAAAAGAAGCCTCTTCTTTAAATCTCACTTTTCATCATGCATCTCATACGCTTTCCTATATATGCCACGCAATGCCTATCCCCTTTGTTTGGAATACAGCTGAAAACACACGTGCAGAAGCATTTGAGGATACGTTTAATTTAAAATCTAAAGACCTTGTTTTTTTATATAACCAAGGATTTGGAAAGCACTTTTCCAGTGAAGTCTCTATTCATGCTTGGTTTGGAAAAGTGCTTCGTCATTTTGCAAAAGATGGCCTAGATATTACTACAGCTATGTTAGAAAAAGAACTTTTATTCTTCAGCAGAAAGCGTAATATCGATGAAGATATTCATATCATTTGCATTCAAATAAGCTAGCTTAAATTTCGTGCTTCTTCTAATGTCTTGCCTACAATACCTTCTATAAGATAATCACGAATAAATTCTTTACCAAAAGACCACAAGGTAAGTGCCTGATTAGTATTTACCAAAAAGTTTCCAGCTCTCTTTCTTCCATTCATTTCGCTTACATCTTTTTCTAAGATATCAACAATAGTAACTACCCCAGATTTTGTCATACGCACGTTATCTGGCTTAATATCCATTGGTAAGAAGAGGCTTGCCATAAGAATAAAAATTGCTTTTACTTGTTTTAAAACTGATTGATCCGCATCTGAAAACTCTTCAATACTATTATACTTTGACCACTCTTGTGGATTAATTGCATGAAGTATATTTTCTATAATATAAAAACCATCTTCAGTTGCTGTACTTGCATTATAAATTGTTGCTATAGGAAAACCAAAAACTATCCATTGTTTATAATTATTTAATACAGCATCCATTAACTTTTTCGTTGAAGAATTTTTATTTTCTTCATGATAAGTTTTAATTAAAATAGAGCTTGTAAGAATAGTATTTTCTGAAATTTGAATAACAGAAGCGTTCTCATCTTTAATTTTAAAAACTTGGCAATAACTTCCACGACCACCACTAATTTTACTTAATTCAAACTCTTGATTATTGTAAAACAAATTACCTTTAATTGCATTTTGATGTATTTCTTGAAATTTTGAAACAGCTGTATCCACTTCCATAGACGTTGGACTTAAGCTAGCTTCAAATCGTCTTCTACTAGGACGTTTTTTTGCAGGTGTTTCAGGAGTGTCTAGTACTAGTCGTTGGCCATAAATTGCTGGTGAACAAGAAGATGATGGAAGCTCTATTTCTTCTTCATCTAAGTCTAGCTGTCCTCTATATCTATTGGCTTTAGGTGAAATTTGAGATGCTTTACTACTACAATCCCCCCTTCTAAATGCTCTGTAGTTATTAGTTTTAGTTGGAGTTAATACTGAACTATCATCTACTAACAATATGTCTTGAGATGCTTTTGTTACCTTACCATTAATAAATTCTCCTGAAGTTGATACTGAAAAACGAGAGTTAGTTCCTTTGTTATTTTCAAATGAATTTTGATATAATAAAGCAGATTGCTGTTGTAAATTAATAGATTCTAAAGTTAGTTTGCAAGACATAATAATTTCCTTTGAAATGTAAATTGCGCAACATAATCTTTATACGCTTATTTTTTGACAACAGAAAAATATTATATCGATAATTAAAGTGAATTTTAATAATTTTAAACTAAAAATCAGAAATTAAACAAATTAAGCTCTTGTTCATTAAAATTTAAAGCTGGTTTTTTGAAATGAAACATGGAGCCACCGATCGCTTTTTAGAAAAAAAGCTTTGACTAAATACCCTCTTTTCATCTTTTATCTTTACTTTATCTTTAAAATAAGGGGGTTTTATGAAGCAATTTAAAAAATCAATCATTTTATCCATTGTAAGTACACTATTAGCTTGTACGGGAAGTGCTGTTGAAAAAATCGAAATACTCGCTTTAGATGTCATTTCCTATGAAGAGTTTACTCAAAAAGAGCCTCATGCACTTAGTGTTTTGAAAGATGCTTTGTTTGAAAAAGGCATTGTAGGAATCAAGGGTGTTCCTGGTTATAAGGAAAAGGCTATTGAATTTATAGAAAGTGCAAGAGCCTTTTCAGCCCTTCCAGAAAACGTTAAAGAAGCTTATGCTCCAAATTTTGACCTTGGAGAGATCTTTCTTGGTTATGAAAAAGGAAAAGAGAAATTTAAGCGCCCCGACGGCACATGGGTTGTTGATGACTTGAAAACCTCTTACTATGCATTTGTTCCTAATAGCCCTCTCAATAAATGGCCCTCAGAAGTTGATTTAAAAAATCCTTTTGAAAATTTAGGCTCTCTGATGTCCGAGATAGGAGTTGCTGTTATGGAAGAAATTGGCCTCATCGGGGAGAGTACAGGAGTTTCTTTAGGCAGCAACCCTGATATAGGACGTATGCTCTACTATCGAAAAAACATAAGTAGTGAAGCTGACAATCCATTTTGGTGCGGCGCTCACTTTGATCATGGCATATTTACAGCTCTTTTACCCGCCTACTATTTCATCGACGGAGAAGCTGTTTCAGAGCCGATAGAAGCAGGCCTTTTTGTTAAACCTACTTCTGAGAATTGCTTTAAAAAAGTTGTTTCTGATGATCCGGATGTTATGTTATTTCAAGTAGGAGAGTTTGGACAGCTGATCACAAATGATGCCATAAAGGCAACAGAGCATAGAGTGCATAAAGCAAAAAGTTCTACAGAGCGCTATACAATGGCTCTTTTCTTTACTTTGCCCATGGAAACAGTAATTCATTCTTTTTCTGAATTGACTGAAGATGCAAGATATGGTGGTAATGGTCCTGGAAGTCCTTGCTCCTATCTTCATTGGCATGAAGAGTCATTTAATCGCTACATCGTAAAAGAAGAAGAGAAGGCTCAAGATATTAATTGACATATTAATACTTTTTATTTTATAATAAATGCGTTAACTTAAGGAGAAGTAGAGATGTTTACACTTTCTATACTTATCGGCCTTCCTATAGTAGGCGCTATTACAACAATTATTCTTGGAGTGCTAGCTTCCGCTCCAGGCTGTTTTTTACTTACTTTAGGGTTTTGCTTAATTGCAGCTATCACCATGCCTTTTTCTTTAAAGCTGGTAGCCAACACTTTTTCTAAAACTAAGTAGACAAAAATAGACTACCACCTATACATATCTATTATACACACAAACAAGTTCAAGAATGGATTTTTAAACTTATTTGTGTAGTTTAGTGATGTGTATAAATTAAAGAGTCTTGCCATGAATCCAGCTTGTGAATTAATAAAAAAGAACTGTGTTCCTTGTAAAGGAGGTGTGCCTCCCCTAAAAGGAGAACACTTATTATCTCTTTATGCTCAATTAAAAAAAGGCTGGCAAATAGTCAGTGAGCACCATTTAGAAAAAAAATATAGTTTTTCCGATTTTAAAACAGCACTCTCTTTTACTGTTAAAGTAGGAGCTTTAGCTGAACAAGAACATCATCATCCAGATATCTATCTTTCTTATGGAAAAGTAAAAATCACCCTCTGGACACATAAAATCGATGGTTTATCTGAAAGTGACTTTATCCTTGCCGCTAAATGCGATGAATTATTAGCCTCAACTGATTAAAAATTAAGAGATCCCCGTGAAAACACTTCTTATCTTTCTTTTATGTTTTGTATTTTCAATCAACTTAAATGCGGAAGTAAGAGCGCTTGCCTTTGCAGGAAGCTCTCGTTGCGAATCTGTTAATAAAAAACTCGTATTAGAAGCTGCAAATATTGCAAAGTCAATGGGTGCAAGCGTTACCTACATTGATCTTAAGGAATACCCGATTCCTCTGTATGATGCTGATCTTGAAGCTACAAATGGAATGCCTGAAAATGCTAAATACATTCGAGGACTTATGGCCAATAGCCAGTTAATCATGATTGCATCTCCTGACTATAATGGATCTGTTTCTGCTCTTCTTAAAAATGTACTTGACTGGGCATCTCGAGGTGAAAAAGGTGGTGCATCAAGAGATGCATTTAAAGGGAAAAAATTCGCACTTATGAGTGCATCTCCTTCTGCAAGCGGAGGAGCTAAAGGCCTTATTCACTTAAAAACTATCATTGAAACCATCGGTGGAACGGTGATTGCAAAACAAGTAGTTGTTCCAAGGGCCCATCAAGCCTTTAACAATGAGAGCAAACTAATCGATCAGCGCTTATGTGTCGACTTACACAGGCTTGTGTACTGTGGAATGAACTAAAGTCACTTCTTTCTAAGCTTGCAAAAAAACAGACATGCAAATAAGCTAAAATTTTAAGATTACCAAAGGTGTTGTTATGACTAAAGTTCTTGTGCTTTTTTATTCTTCTTATGGACATGTGCACAAGCTAGCTCTTGCTATCGCTGAAGGGGTAAAAGAGGTGTCTGGCGTCGATGTTACTGTAAAGCGCGTTCCAGAAACCCTTTCAGAGGAAATTCTTGCCAAGCAAGGAGCACTTGACACGCAAAAATCTTTTTTAAATGTTCCTGTTTGTACGGTAGAAGAGCTTTCCAATTATGATGCAATCATTTTTGGCTCCCCTACACGCTTTGGAAATATGTGTGGACAACTTAAACAATTTTTAGACGCAACAGGAAAACACTGGGTCAAGGGATCTCTTGTTGGAAAAGTGGCAAGTTGCTTTACTAGCACAGGATCTCAACATGGTGGGCAAGAGACAACCCTTCTTAGCATGCATATCCCCCTTTTACATCAAGGCATGATCATTGTAGGTTTACCCTACAGCTTTGCAGGACAAACTATTCTTAGTGAGATAACTGGAGGAAGTCCTTACGGTGCAACTACAATCAGCGGAAACACTGGTGAGCGCCTTCCATCTGCAAATGAACTTGCAGGAGCAAAATTTCAAGGAAAACATGTAGCAACCATTACTAAAAAGTTGTTTGCATAAAGTTATGAATCGCTTTCACAGGCTAACTCAGAAAGAAGCTCATATTATTGTTGAAAAGGGAACGGAATATCCGGGCAGTGGGCCTTATACTTCTCATAGGGAGCCTGGTATTTATACATGTAGAAGATGTGATGCCCCTCTTTATATGTCTAAAGACAAATTTTCTTCTAGCTGTGGCTGGCCAAGTTTTGATGAAGAAATTGCAGGTGCTGTAAAAAGAATTCCTGATGCCGATGAAGAGCGCATAGAAATTCTTTGTATACGTTGCGATGCCCACCTTGGACATGTTTTTTTTGGAGAACAACTTACTCCAAAAAACACACGACACTGTGTCAATTCTATATCTTTAAACTTTATTCCAGCTCTTACTAAAGAAGGCTATAGCAGAGCTATTTTTGCTGGGGGCTGTTTTTGGGGTGTAGAAAAGCTTTTCGAAAAAGAGCCTGGTATCATTCAAGCTATTGTAGGATATACAGGAGGGCATATAACAGATCCAAGCTATGAAGAAGTATGTACAGGCCTTACAGGGCATTTTGAAGTTATTGAATTAACATTTGATGCTTACAAAACATCTTTCGAAATACTTACAAAACTTTTTCTAGAAATTCATGATCCAACACAAAAAAATGGACAAGGACCAGATATTGGTACGCAATATCAATCCGTAATTTTTTACCTTACAGAAGAACAAAAAGCGTGCGCTGAAGCCTGTATCGAAGAACTTGAAAGAAAAGGCTTAAACATAGCAACAAAAATATTACCTGCAACTGTTTTTTACCCTGCAGAAGAATACCATCAACACTACTACACAAAGACAAAAAAATCCCCCTATTGCCATACTCGCATCAAGCGTTTCTAAAAAGGTAGAACTATGACAAAAAATGCTTCTTTTTACGAGCAAATGAAGTTATCATTAAGCGAAACTTCACTTAAACCAATCCACTGGAAAGTTTGGCTCTTATCTGCGATGGGAATTTTTTTAGATGGATATGATCTCTTTGTAATTAGTATTGCAATGCCCCTTATTATCCTAGATTTTGCCCCCTCTTCGGTTCTTCAAGGACTTATTGGCTCTTCTGCAGTTCTTGGCATGGTTTTTGGGGCATCCATTGGCGGCTATCTAACAGACCGGTATGGAAGACGGGCCATCTATCTTATCGACCTCATGCTTTTCATTGTTTTTACAATACTTACCGCCTTTTCATGGGATAGTATCTCTCTTATTCTCTTTCGCTTCTTATTAGGAGTAGGTATTGGAGCCGACTATCCTATCTGCGCATCTTATGTGTCTGAGCTTATGCCAAAAAATATTAGAGGCAAAATGATGATTGGCGCTTTTAGCTTTCAGGCCATTGGCATTATAGCAGCAGCCGTTACTGGTCTGTTTATCTTAACTCTTAATCCTTCTGCAGGTGCATGGCGCTGGATTTTAGCCTCAGGCGCACTGCCCGCTCTTATTGTACTTATTTTAAGAACACAAGTGTTTGAGAGTCCTTTTTGGCTACTTGCACATGGAAAAAATGAAAAAGCCATTAAAATCATCAGCCAGCTCACACAAAAATCCCCTGCAGAATTACAAGCAATACAACAAAGCGTAAAAAGCTCTCACATCTCAGGACAAAAAGGGATCCCTTTTTACCATCTATTTACTAAAGCCCATATTAGACAAACTATTCTTTCATCGATACCTTGGCTTCTTATGGACATTGCAACTTACGCTGTTGGAGTCTTTACGCCCATCATTTTGTCTGCAATGCTCATTACAAAAGGATCTACAGGTAATGTCACGATTACATCTATTTTCTCTTCCGTTACAGGTGCTGCATTTATTGATCTATTTTTAATTATAGGATTTCTCTTAAACATATTGCTCATTGAAAAATGGGGACGCATTAACTTGCAGATTCTTGGATTTAGCGGCATGGCAGCAGGCCTTATGATCCTTGTCCTTGCAACTCTTGGCATGGAATCTGCTCAAAATCACGTTATTCTTGTTTTTTCTGGTTTTATTATTTTTAATCTACTCATGAATATGGGGCCCAATGCAACGACCTTTACAATACCAGCAGAGGTCTTTCCAACTAAAATACGCGCATCAGGACACGGATTTGCAGCCGGGTGTGCAAAAATTGGTGCTTTTATAGGCATATTTTTTCTGCCCATCTTAACAGAACATTGGGGGCTTCCCTATTCTCTAATAGCACTTGCCTTTGTAAGCATGATTGGTATGTTTGTGACTCTTATTTTCCAAATTGAAACAAAGGGCACAATTCTTTCATAACTTTCTTGATTTATTCTTAATATTTCTATATACTCCACTCCAAGAATATTATTTTTTAACAAGGAGCTTTATTATGCTGTGTTCACAAACCTCTTGTGGCAGTAAACTGTCTAGCAATATTTATTCTGCGATAAATGATTGGACGATTAATCAAGAACAAGGCTTTTTATCTTCTAGAACCAGAGAGTTTATCGTCCTTCCAGCGCACTTAATATCAGCATGCATACTTGCACCTGCGCTTGCAATTTACGATCTTGCAGTAGCTGTTTTTTTAAAGTTAGCATCTTCTGTTTGCTGGGGAGAGCCTTCTAAAACGCTTTCTACACTGTCTGATAACCACTTTATAAGTTTAAAGCAATTCCCTTCAAACAGCTCCATTCATTTTAAAGCTATGCGCGATGCATTCCGATCCAACTTAATGGCACCGCCTCCACCACCTCCTCCTCATTCTGAAAAGGATGAAGAAGAGCTTAAAACTCCACCTCCTCATCCAGAGGCTTCTCCACCTCATTCACCTCGTTCCGAAGAGGATGAAGAAGAGTTTAAAACTATTTCTTCAAGCTCACCCAGATATGCAAATCATATTATTCTTACTCAAGAACAAAAAGAGCTTATGGCTAGCCGATATAATCACCTTCATTTTTTCGATGCAGATTACCATTCCGAGTGGAATGCCCAGTATATCTTTGATAATTGGAGTACATTTTTTAATCTCGATGGAACAGTAAAAAAAGGCGATGCAATATCCATTCCTACAATAGAATCTAAAGGTTCTAGCACAACAGACACCAGTATACCAGCTCATAAGGTTTTTGAAAAGCCATCGCCAGCGCCTTCTTTAAATATAAAAAAATCTTCTCCTCACCAAAGAAGCAGATGTATTTCTGAAGAAAATGGTTATGAAGCAGGCTCTGAAGATGAAGAGGATTTTGACGCAACTGCTCCAGATTCTGTGCAACAGGATCATCATGAGGCTGAATATGAGGCACAAAGAGACAAACTTGGTTTTTTAACAGGAACTAGTACTCACTAGCACATAATTAGAAATTCCTACTGGAGTTTAATATGCAAAGAAGCTATGCTGTAGCTTCTTTGTCATTTTCTATACATTTTTACGAGGCATGCTATGGCTAAAAAAAGAGAAATCATTAAATTAAAAAGTTCTGAAAGCTCACAAATCTATTCTACGACAAAAAATCCAAAGAATACAACGGGCAGACTCGAACTCAAAAAATACGATAATAACGTAAGAAAACACGTTCTTTTCAAAGAAGCTAAATAAAACATTACCTAGGGTGGTGCTCGCCCTAGGTGTTCCCAGAGCATTATTTGCAGGCTGAAAGCCTCACATTAACGCAATTAGAGAAGATTCTGGATAAATTTTCAATCGCCTCTGTAAAATATTCAGGCTGAAAGCCTGGATTATAAAAGCCTAGGGCGCATCGCCCTAGGTGTGCCCAAAGCATTATTTGCAGGCTGAAGGCCTGCAATATAGCATTCTGATACCATCTAGATATAACATTTTTTAAACAAATTTATTGACAGCAACACTAACCTAAAATTTTGGTTATCAAAAGACAAGTGCTGCAAAAATTAAGTTTTGCATTTTGTGTGGCATTCAATTAGAATGTGTGAGATTAATTTTTAGGAAAAACTCAGTCTTATGCGATTTGAATTTGCAATTGCAGCAAAGTATCTAGTTCCCCGAATAAAACAGCTCTCTGTATCTATTATTTCGCTACTCTCTATTCTTGTTATTTCCCTCGTTGTTTGGTTGATTCTAGTCTTTCTTTCAGTTACAGATGGTCTTGAAAAAAGTTGGATAGATAAGCTCGTTTCCTTAAATGCGCCCATGCGCCTAAACCCAACAGAGGCTTATTATCAATCTTTTTACTATCAAATTGATTCTTTAAGCGAAAACTCTTCCTACCGCACTAAATCTATCCAGGAAAAACTCTCTTCAAAAATAACTAACCCCTACGATGAAGATTTTGATCCTGAAATTCCCGAAAGCTTTGGTCTTGCTGATTATAACTCTGATGGCACCTTAAAAGATATTGTCAAAGAAACTTTTGAAGCTATCCACTCGATGAAAGATTCTTCCAATCTTGTAGCTCATGACTATGAAGTTGGACTTGGACAATATAAACTACAACTCCTTAGGCAAAAACAAGAACTAACAAGCAACGATGCATTCATTACAGACACAGCTTACATTGCATCCATTCCAGAAACAAGTAAATGTTTTAATTCCACTTGTATTGAGCCAAGCGGCTCTGATCTTCAAAATGTTTTAGCCGAGCTTCCTCGTACTAACTTCTCGATACAAGAAGACATACCTGGAATTGAGTCTTATGAAAATGACGAAAAAAGACGTGAGCGTTTCTTAACTTTCTTTGAAAATGTTCGCGTTTCTTCTTTAAAAACAGCCAAAGGCGGTTTTCTTCTTCCTCAAGAACTACTTCCTACCAAGGTACGCTACAGCGGTATCGCTCTTCTTCAAAGCGATGAAGTTGTACGTTTTATTATTCCCAAAGATGAAGCATCCAAAAATTTCTTACAAAAAAAACTAAAAGAGCATGGATATCAAACCGTATCCGGAGCTTTGCGTATTAAAGTAGACCAATGGTCTTTTATCGATGACAAAAAACATGTAAAAAAAATAAATGGGGTTATTCCCATAGTCCTCGACGAAGAGATTTTTTTAAATGCGACACTTGATGCAGCCTCCCTTAGCACAGCAAAAAATATTGATGATATTTACTTTCACATCTGCACAGACTTACAAAATAAAACAATAAGAGGAAGAACTCATCTCTCTTCACAACTAGAGCTCGGTGCTATTCAGCCCAAGACCTCTTTTAAAAATGAGCCTCAACATAAACCTTATTGGCTCTACAAAGTAGAAAATGAAAATCTTTTTAGGCTGCCCTCAGATCCAGATATGGGTGAGGGAGTTCTTGTTGCAAAGGGCTTTAAAGATAATGGTGTTTTAATTGGAGACAAAGGCTTTCTTTCCTATCAAGCAGCAAGCGCAAGTGCCATACAAGAGCAGCGCATTCCTATCTTTGTTGCAGGTTTTTATGATCCTGGTATCATCCCACTTTCTGGGAAAATTATTTTAGCAAGACCAGAAATTGCAGCAACTATCCGTTCTGCTGCAAGCACTCAAAGCAATACCTTTGGAAATGGCATTCAAGTGTGGTTTGACAATTTAGATAAGGCTTCGCTAATTAAAGCAAATCTTGAGAGGAAGCTTGCAGAAAAAGGACTTACTCCCTACTGGAAAATAGAAACTTATCAAGAATATGAATTTTCAAAAGACCTAGTTCAACAACTTAAAAGTGATAAAAACCTTTTTTCACTACTTGCTATCATTATTATCGTTGTTGCTTGCTCCAATATCATTTCTATGTTAATCCTACTTGTCAACGATAAGAAAAAGGAAATTGGCATATTACAATCCATGGGAGCATCTCCTTGGAATATTGCTCTCATCTTTGGCACTTGTGGTATGATTTTAGGACTTGTTAGCAGCCTTATAGGAACGTTTGCAGCCTACATTACCTTACATCACATTGACACTCTAGTAAATCTTTTAAGCTCATTACAAGGCTTTGATGCCTTCAACGCAGCTTTCTATGGAGATGCTCTTCCTAATCAAATGAGCTCTAATGCACTTACTATGGTCTGGATTGCAACAAGCATCATTTCCTTGCTTGCAGGCCTGATTCCTGCTATTAAAGCAAGTCTTCTCAAACCAACACTTGTTTTAAGATCGGAATAGAAAAACAATATGGAAAGAAAGACACTTCTTCATGCAACAACAATATCCAAAAGCTTTTTTGAGCCGAAGGAACAGCGCCTTTTCTCACATGTTTCTCTAGAAGTTAAGGAATGCGATACAATTGCCATTATGGGCGCCTCTGGTGAGGGAAAAAGCACTTTGCTACATATTTTAGGAACACTTGAATACGCAACGTCTGGCTCTCTAAAAATTGCTGGGAAAATTGTTTCTAAGCGCAATGCACCACAAATTAGAAATACACATATTGGCTTTGTTTTTCAATCCTTTCACCTTCTTGAAGACTATACAGTGCTAGAAAACATTTTGATGCCAGCCAAAATTGCTAAAAATGATACACGAGCAGGCTCTAGCACCTATAAAAGAGCTTTTTCTTTACTCGAAGATGTTGGCCTTTCAAGCAAAGCTTATAGCTCATCCAAACTACTTTCTGGGGGTGAAAAACAGCGTATTGCTATTGCCAGAGCGCTTTGCAACAACCCTGAACTTATTTTAGCAGATGAGCCTTCTGGAAATTTGGACCATGCTAACTCAGAACATATCCATGAACTTCTCTTAAACCTTGCAAAGAAACATAATAAAGGAGTCATTGTTGTTACCCATGATCTGGAACTTGCAGGTCTTTGTGATCGTACTTATGTTCTTCAAAATCAACAGCTGCAGCTTAAAGGAACAAACAATGCATGCAGCCTTTGATGAATTTCCTACACAAGCTTCCATAGAATTTTCTGAATTAGTCAATAATGTTCACCTCATAGAAGAGTCCAAAGAGCCTATTTTTTCAGCTCTTTTTTTGGATAAAAAGCCTCTCTGGAGAGCCCTTCGCTATAGACTTCTCTTAAAAAACCTCAAACATTCCATTGAACAAGAAAGCCTTTTATTTCTCTCTATACAAGAAAAAAACACTCTCTATAAAAAAACAAGTGCTCTCTTAAAACTCCTAAATAGTTACAAAGAAAAAGAAGATAGAAAGGTATATCTCACATTCATCAAAGCATACAGATGCTTGCTCAAAGGCTCTGAATATCAACAAAATTCATCCCCTAGATCTAATAAAATGCTACAACACATAGCAAAAGCATTTTTTACAGAAGTAGACCATCACCTATTTTGTAATAAACTTACAGAGATTATGAAAAGAGCAGGCTCTTTCCAGCTAAAACTTCTAAATAAATCAGAATATGACCAAGATGCCAGATTTTTGCAGTGGGATTGGTTTCTTCGTAGCCCTTCAAAAAACTCTGAAGGCTTTCAACATATTTCTGAGGACACCAAACACTTTTATAATGACTTGCTCAGTGCAAGAGCAAGTATTGAACATGCCCCTCATGCATTGAGGATTCCGTTTTTTGCTATGCTCTGGCAATTTATGCAAGGTCAGCTAAATCTTCACTACGATCCTTATACACAAGAAAATACACCCTATAAGCTTTTTGAAACCTCAAACAAGATACCCATAATACGTATGGGAACACCTACTATTGAAACTATTTTTGCTCCTTTCACAAAATCTGCCGCTATTACAAATGAATTTTTAGCCTTTCTAGATGCCTATAAAGCTATGAATAAGTGCCACCTTTACATAAACCTCCAAAATAGAAATGAAGCTCATTTTGGCAGGAACGAAGCTCCAAGGTGCAAGGCTATCGAAGCTCTTTCTGTGCAATATCCAGGCACAATTATTGTGCTCACCCTTGCTAAAAATACAGCCTTTTACCACCAAGAAGAGCAATTTACAGATATTGATAATGCACAGCTCTTTAAAACAGAGCTATTAAATCAAACTAAATCTACAGATGGAGGGTTTTACTTTGGTGACCTACCAGAAGAACTAACGTCTGATAAATTCTTTCTTTCTCATATCGATTATGTCCACACAACTTTTTTTGCTGATAAAGCACTTCTTAAGCGCAATGAAAGGCTAGATTTTATAGAGCTTTTTTATCTAGAACTCGAAAAATGCTACCTTAATTCTCTTGCAATTGCCTCTTGTAATATCAGTTGCAAAGATGGCATTGACAGAGCAGGAGGTGCAAATGCTCTTCTCTATTTAGACTTACTTCCAAAAACAAAAGAAAATCTTAATTATCTACAAAGTGTTCTCTTTGCCCCCGCGCTACTTGTAAAAAAGCGCGCTATAACAAAGGGTCGCTTCGATCGTTTTATTACAACAGCCATGCGCCTTATATCAAAGGAGAACTCATGAATCACGCATTTTATACACACCTTGAAAAAGAACTAGAAACTCTTAAAAATAATGGTCTCTACAAACAAGAAAGGATCATCACTTCTCCTCAAAGTGCTTCCATCTCTCTAAACAGCGGCAAACAGGTATTAAACTTTTGTGCAAATAATTATTTAGGCCTAGGAAGTAACTCTGAAGTAATTCAAGCTGCAAAAGAAAGCTATTCCAAGTATGGTTTTGGACTTGCATCTGTACGTTTTATCTGTGGAACTCAAAATGTACATACAGAATTGGAAAAGAGATTATCTCAATTTCTACACACAGAAGACACAATCCTATACTCTTCTTGCTTTGATGCCAATGGGGGCCTTTTTGAGCCTTTTCTAGGAGAAGAAGATGCGATCATTAGTGATAGCCTAAACCATGCAAGCATTATCGATGGCATTCGTCTCTGTAAAGCCAAGCGCTTAAGATATGCTAACAACGATATGGAAGATCTTGAAAAGCAGCTTAAAGAGACTCAAAATGCAAGGTTTCGTCTTATAGCGACAGATGGCGTCTTTTCCATGGATGGGATTATTGCCAACCTAAAAGCTGTCTGTGACCTTGCAGACAAATATAATGCACTTGTTATGGTAGATGATTGTCATGCTGTTGGCTTCATGGGAGAAAATGGAAGAGGCACAATAGAACATTGCAACGTGCTTGGAAGAGTCGATTTTATCACAGGAACACTTGGAAAGGCGCTTGGGGGCGCATCTGGTGGTTATATATCTGGAAAAAAAGAAGCTATTGCCTATTTAAGACAAAAATCACGCCCCTATTTATTTTCTAATACTCTTTGCCCGAGTATAGCAGCTGCAAGCTTAAAGGTACTAGACCTTCTTGAGCACGATCACAGCCTGCAAAAGAAACTACATGAAAACAGCCACTATTTTAGAAGAGAGATGAGCGCGCTTGGCTTTAACTTAGTTCCAGGAGAGCACCCCATCATTCCTGTTATGCTTGGCGATGCAGCCCTAGCACAAAAGTTTGCAAGTCGCATGCTCGACCATGGAATCTACGTCATTGGCTTCTTTTATCCCGTAGTTCCGATGAATAAAGCTCGCATTCGCACGCAAATGTCTGCAGCTCACAACAAAGAGCATCTAGATGCTGCAATTCACGCATTTAAACTCGTTGGAAAAGAGCTCAACGTAATTTAATCCTGAGCTTCGTACATCGGAAAAATGGTAACAATTATTGTGATGAAAAAATAAGCTATTACTGCTGTCCTGCCTATTCATTCGGGGTGAATTTTTACGAAAGGTGGTTGTATGGAAGGTTTTTTGAGAAAAAAATGGACTATAAATTAATGCAAACATTATTTTGGGGAGGGTCTTTACCAAAACGTAACTGAATCGGATCTTTCCCTTCAAACAAGGTAGTGTTGGACAAGTAGATAAGATCTAAAATCATCTGCTTCATCACAAATGAAATAGTGTATCCTTTGGCCAAAATCTTACAGCCAAATGTCGAATGAGTTAAAATTGAACAAATTGCATAGGCTATAAGAATGAGATATATCCTCACAGATTGTGCAACGGGTGCTCGATTAAAGTCATGCCGAATTGCAAATCCTCTGCATTGCAAATCATTAAATAAGTCTTCCTCCTTCCAGCGTATGCGTGATCGAGTCGCGATAGGATAA